>JAJZFR010000381.1 GCA_021805265.1 Acidobacteriota bacterium
GCGGGGGGTCTGACGGCGATGGGCAGGAGGACGGAGACGGCCATGAGAATGGCGATGGAGTGGAGTCCGCTGCTGTAGTTGCCATGCGCCTGACGCAGGGTGGCCATGAGCATGGGGCCAAAGACCCCGGCAGTGCCCCAGGCGGTGAGCATAAGGCCATAGATGGCGCCGACGTTTTTGGCTCCGAAGTAGTCTGCGGCAAAGGCAGGCATGGTGCCAAAGCCCCCGCCGTAGCACATGAGGATGAGGAAGGCGAGAATGGCGACTACGGTAGGGCTGGAGAAGTCTGGCAGTAGCCAGAAGAGCCCGACCTGAACGAGGAACATGAGGACAAAGGTCCATCGGCGAGTGATCAGGTCCGAGGCTCCGGCCCAGAAGAAGCGTCCCGTGGCGTTGCCGATGCTGGCGATGCCGACCATGGCCGCAGCGAGGAGGGCTGAGGAGTGGGTCAACTCGGTGAAGATGGGTGACTCCTGGGAGATGAGCGAGATGCCAGCCGAGGTATTGAGAAAGAGCAGCAGCCACAAGGCCCACCACTGCCAAGTAACGAGGGCCTGGCGGAGGGAGTATTCGTGGGTGGATCGCTGATGGAGCAGGCGCGGGCTGGGGGTCCATTCCTGGGGGGCGTAGTCGTCAGGAGGGTTCCGCATGAAGAAGCCGCAGGTGACGCCGACGACGAGGAAGCCGATGCCGAGCCAGGCAAAGGTCTTCATGACACCAAGGGACTGAATGAGATGGACGGCGAGGGGCGCGGTCACGAGCGCGCCCGCTCCAAAACCGCAGACTGCGAGGCCGGTGATGAAACCGCGCCGGTCGGGGAACCACTTGACGAGGACGGCGACGGGCACGATATAGCCAAAGCCGAGGCCGATTCCGCCAATGAGGCCATAGGTCAGATAGAGCCATCCGAGTCCACTGTCGGAGAAGCTGGCGAGGAAGACGCCGAGTCCGTAGAGAAAGGCACCGATCATTGCGACCCAGCGAGGGCCGAGGGAGTCGATCCACACGCCTCCCAGGAAGGCGGCAATACCCAGGACGAAGATGCATACGGTGAAGGCAAAGGTGACGTCGGGTGTGGACCAGTGAAGGAGGTGCGTGAGAGGGGCTTTGAATACGCTCCATGCGTAGACGGAGCCGAGCGTCATCTGAAGCATGAAGCCTGCGAGCGCGATTCGCCAGCGGTGCAATTTGGACACAGTGAACTCCTTTTGGACTTGCGTTCCCTGTTGACGGAAAAATTGACTACGATTTATCGGGCGGATTGGATTCGGACTGGAGCCTGAGCCGGTAACCGAGGTTGCGCAGGAGGCGGTTGAGGAATCCCAGCGCGCGGCGTGAGTCGCTGCTGAAGAAATTTGAGAGGAGCGAGCAGAGGGTCGGCGGATCGTGGGGGATGGAGAGTGGCTGGGCAAGGCTATCCTGAACGGCGCTGGCGAGGCCGGAGAGTACGACGGGATCGACGGCGGCGAGCATCTTGCCGAGCAGGATGAGGTTGCGCGTGGCGCGAATGGCCTCCTGGGTGTTGGCAGCGCCAGCGGCGGTTTCGATGATTTTTTCCTTGGCACCGAGTGCGCCTCGGAGCAGGATGAACAGGCCGCTTTCGTGGAGCGACTGGAGGAGTTCGTAGCCATCGAGCAGGGCGGCGGCGTGGTCTGTCGGGGCGGCATCGAGGCGCGCCAGCAACTCCTGTTTTGGGTCGCGCGGCGGCTGAGTGAGGCGGATGGGTTGGGCCATGAGTATCTTCCTTTAACTTTTCTTGACCGGCTGAATCTGAATCAGGGGGTCTCCGGGCATGCGGTAGTCGGTGCGTTGCCACTTGCGCTCGACCTCGACGCCACGCTGTGGAGTGGGTTTGCCGAAGCGGGCGTTGGTGCGCGGCAGCGGGCTTGTGCCGTGCGGCTCGAGGACGCGCATGTTGACCGAGGTTTCCTTGTAGGCGGGGGTGTGGGTTGGGGTGTCAGTATGGCTGCTGGTGAGACGATTGACGGCTTCATCGGTCGAGTTCATGGGCATGTAAAGCTGGCTGCCCTGGACGCGGTCGGTGACGAGGGCCTGGACCTTGACCTGACCGTAGCGGGAGGTCAACTGGACGAGGCTTCCGGTGGAGATGCTGCGCTCTGCGGCCAACTCGGGCGAGACTTCGACGAAGGTGGAGGGCGTCCTGGCGCGGATGCCTTCGGCGCGGTAGGTCATGTTGCCCTCGTGGAAGTGTTCGAGGAGGCGACCGTTGTTGAGATGGAGATCGAATTCATCGTTGGGTTGGTCGGTCGGCTCGGACCATGGGACGGGATGGAAACGGGCCTTGCCGTCGGGGAATTTGAAGGTCTTGGTATAGAGCAGGGGCTGGTCGGTTCCGTCGGGCGCGACGGGCCATTGCAGGGTTTTGTACCCAGCGAGCCGTTCATAGGTGACGCCGGCCATGAGCGGGGTTAGCGCGGCGATCTCGGTGTAGATTTCCGAAGGGTGTTGATAGCTCCAGTTGGCTCCGAGACGGTTGGCGACATCCTGAATGATGCGCCAGTCTGGGCGGCTCTGGCCGAGCGGCTGGAAGACCTGGTAAAGACGCTGGATGCGACGCTCGGTGCTGGTGAAAGTGCCCTCTTTTTCGAGGCTCGGGCTGGCGGGCAGGATGACGTCGGCGTAGCGGCAGGTGTCGCCGAAGAAGATGTCCTGGACGACGAAGAAATCGAGTTTGGCGAGCGCGTCGCCGACAAAGTTTGCGTTCGAGTCGACGAGGCTCATCTCTTCGCCGAAGAGATACATGGCTTTGAGCTTGCCCTGGTGAATGGCATCGATCATCTGGTGGTTGTCGAGGCCGGGTTTGGGGGGAAGCGCGACGCCCCATGCGCGCTCGAACTTGCCGCGAATCTCTGGGTCTGCGACGCTCTGGTAGCCGGAGAAGAAGTTGGGCATGGCGCCGTGGTCGCTTGCTCCCTGTACGTTGTTGTGGCCGCGCAGCGGATAGGCTCCCGCGCCGGGACGCATGTAATTGCCGGTGGCGAGCAGCAGATTGGAGATGGCGGTCGAGGTGTCAGACCCCATGGAGTGCTGGGTGACGCCCATGGCCCAGAGGGCGCAGACGCCGTCAGCCTCGGCGATCATGCGTGCGACCTTCTCGAGTGTCTCGACGGGGACTCCGCAGCGCTGGCTGGCGAACTCCATGGTGAACTGTTCGAGGCTCTGGCGGTACTCGTCGGTGTGGTTGACCCATTGATTGAGGAACTCGGTCTTCGCGAGACCGTTGTCGAAGATGAAGCGGGTGACGGCGGAGAGCCAGACCAGATCGGTGCCGGGGCTGGGGCGGAGGAATACGTCGGCGCGGCTGGCCATTTCGTGTTCGCGAAGGTCGGCGACGATGAGCTTCTGGCCGCGGAGTTTGTGGGCGCGCTTGACGCGGGTGGCCAGCACGGGGTGGCTCTCGGCGGTGTTGCTGCCGACGATGAGTACGAGGCCAGCCTGTTCGATGTCGGAGATGGAGCCGGCGTCGCCGCCGTAGCCGACGGTGCGGAAGAGGCCGACAGTTGCCGGAGCCTGGCAGTAGCGGGAGCAGTTGTCCATGTTGTTGGTGCCGATGACGGCGCGCGCCAGCTTCTGCATCAGGTAACTTTCTTCGTTGGTGCATTTGGACGAAGAAATGAAGGCGAGCGCGTCGGGGCCGTGGGCGTTTTTGATGGCGGTGAATTTCTCCGCGATCAGGGTGAGCGCTTCATCCCAGGATGCCTTCCGGAAGCTGTCGCCTTCGCGGATGAGTGGGCTGGTGAGTCGGTCGGGGCTGTTGACGAAGTCCCAGCCAAACTTGCCTTTGATGCAGGTGGAGATTCCGTTGGCCGGCCCTTCGGCCGGCTCGACCTTGAGGATGCAGCGCGCGGTCGCGGACTCCTCGGTCCAGAGGTCGAAGCTGCATCCTACGCCGCAGTAGGTGCAGACGGTTTTGGTTTTGCGGATGCGGGACTCGCGCATAGTGGCCTCGATCTCGGAGACCTGAAGAATCGGGCCGTAGCCCATCTCTGGTTCGATTCCCTTGACCACGTCGATCATGCTGTTGAGGGCGTTCTGTGGGAGTGTGGTCAGGTAGCCGGCGTGGCCGACCATGGAGGTTTCCATGAGCGCGTTGCAGGGGCAGACGGTGACGCAGTGGCCGCAGGAGACGCAGCTCGATTCGCCGATGGGTGAGCCGCCATCCCAGAGGACGCGGGGGTGTTCGAGTTCCCAGCCGATGGACAGGGTTTCGTTGACCTGGAGGTTCTGGCAGGCCTCGACGCAGCGGCCGCAGAGGATGCACTGGTCGGGGTCGTAGCGATAGAAGGGGTTGGACCTATCGACGGGGTAAGGTTTCGGCGCGTAGGGAATGGCCTGATGTTCGACGTTGAGGAGCCGTGTGGTGTTGTGTATTTCGCAGTTTTCGTTGTTGTTGTCGCAGACGGTGCAGTAGAGCATGTGGTTGACGAGGATGCGATCAAAGGCTTCGCGCTGTGCCCGGTCGGCGCGGGGGCTGTTTGTCTCGACGCGCATTCCGTGCAGCGCCTGAGCGCCACAGGCGCGGGTCAGCTTGCCATCCACCTCGACCATGCAGGTATCGCAGGTCTGGACGGGGCCGAGCTGGGGGTGGTAGCAGACCTGGGGCAGCGAAAAATCTGCCCGGTTGATGGCCGAGATCAGCAGTTCGCCGGGAGTGATGGAAAACACCTGGCCATTGAGATGGATTGTGTCCGGCATGGGTGGAATGTACTCCTTGGTGCGATGGACCGTCCAGAAGCTGGCTGCTCAGTAAGGGTATGGGTCTCGCGTCGCGCTTGTACACAGGTTGGATGCAGAAAGATTTGGTCCGGCAAAAATTTACCGAGCATTTCCCAGCGAGTGAGCGGGCAGGAGTGGATGAAAAGCTAACGGATTACGCGACAGCGCTGCGGGTTTGCGTAGAGGACAAATCTGCGATCACGGAGAAATCCGACCAGGGTGAGTCCGAGTTCACGGGCGAGCTTGACGGCGAGGCTGGAGGGTGCGGAGACGGAGGCCAGGACTGGGATGCCTGCGGCGAGGGCCTTCTGGGCAATCTCGAATCCGCAGCGTCCGCTCACCAGCAGAATGCAGCGGTCGAGCGGAAGTTGCGCGTTGCGCATGGCCCAGCCGATGACTTTATCGACGGCGTTGTGGCGACCGATGTCCTCGCGCAGCACGAGCATCTCTCCGGCATGGTCGAAGAGCGCGGCGGCATGCAATCCGCCGGTTTTGCTGAAGATGGTCTGGGCGGCGGAGAGTTGCTCGGGCAACTGGCAGAGAAGTTCCGGATCAACCAGAAATCCGTTGCTCATGGCGCGCAGGCCGCGCCGTCGAATGGCTTCAATCGAGGCCTTGCCGCAGACACCGCAACTGGAGGCGGCCAGGAAATTACGCTGCAAATCTTCGGTTACACCGCGGCTCTGATCGTGCAGATGAACCTGAACGGAATTGTTGTGTGGCGCGCCCTGAATTCGAGTGGAGATCAGCTCGGATATTTCTTCTTGCCGGTCGATGACGCCCTCGGTGAGCAGAAATCCGGCGGCAAGATCGAGGTCGTGGCCGGGGGTACGCATGGTGACGGTGAGCGGCATCTCTCCGAGGCGAATTTCGAGAGGCTCCTCGACGGCGAGGGTGTCCTGATGCCGGTCGAGGGACCCGTTGTTCCAGACGGAGACCTGGGTCCACTCGACGCTGTTTTCGGGCAGCGGGCTGGCGATGGTTGCGCTGGAGTTTTGTGTGGGCACGTTCACCTCGTACGGTGACCCTACTATAACTCTCGACGGAAACCGGCGCTGCATAGACCGGCGCGCGCTTCGTGCCAAAAGAAAACTCCCCGCTGCAGATGACTTGCGGTGAGGAGTTTTCGGCAAGGGGCCGGGAGGGAAAAAATCAGCGTCTTCCCTGGATGGTTTTGTTTCCCTTGGCGGCGCGTTTTGCGGCGAGGGCTTGCAGCTCGCGGCCCATCTTCGAGCGGTTGATGCCGAGCTGGAGGCCGAGATTGAGCAGGTTTCCGGTGGCCCAGTAAAGGGCGAGACCGGAGGCGAATCCCCACATGGAGAAGCCGAAGATGGCCGGCATCATGAAGGCCATCATGCGGCGCTGGGCGGGGTCCATGCCGGGCGACGGGGTGATGAACTGGACCAGGAACATGCTGGCGATGATGAGGACGGGAAGGATGTGGAGCGGGTCAGCGGCGGCGAGGTTGGGCAGCCATCCCCAGGTAGCCTGACGCAGCTCGATTGCATTCAGAAGGACCCGATAGTAGGCGAAGAAGAGCGGCATCTGGACCAGCAGCGGCAGGCAACCGCCGTACATGTTGATGCCCTCATCCTTGTAGAGCTTCATGGTCTCGGCGTTCATCTCGGCGCGTTTGGGGTCAGTGGCTTTCAGGTGAGCGTATTTGCGCTTGATGGCCTCGATCTTGGGCTGGACACGCTGCATCTTGAGGGACGACTTCATCATCATGAAGCGCGTGGGCAGCATGAGGAGATTGAAGAAGAGAGTAACGACGATGATGGTCCATCCCCAGTTGGCGATGAAGTGGTCGTGGACATAACGGAGCAGGAGAAAGAGCGGTTCCGCGATGACCTTGAACCAGCCGAACTGGATGAGCGGGCGGAGGTTCTCGCCGGTGGCAGTGCCATCGGAAGCGGTGGCGTGGATGGAATCGAGCAC
>JAJZFR010000307.1:0-4942 GCA_021805265.1 Acidobacteriota bacterium
ACTACGCCTACAACCCCGCGCTCGCCGAGCAACTGCTCGATCAGGCGGGTTATCCGCCAGGGAAAGACGGCATTCGCCTCCACCTTACGATCAAGACCAGCACCGATGAAGGCACGCGCCAACTGGCTGCGACGCTGCAGCAACAGCTTGCGCAGATCGGAATTGCGCTCGAGGTTCGCAGTCTCGAGATGGCAACTTTTCTGCAGGACATTTCGCGGGGGGCGTTTCAGATGTACTCCCTGCGCTGGATCGGTGGCAATGAGCAGCCGGATATTTTTTCCTACGCATTTTCTTCGCAGCGGATGCCTCCCCGAGGCGCGAATCGCGGGCGTTATCAGAATGCGCAACTGGATGACTTCCTTCACGATGCGGATCAGAGTTCCTCCGAGTCCGTGCGCCGCGACGATTATGTTGCGGTCCAGAAGATACTCTCTCGTGACCTGCCCGCCTACAACCTCTGGTACCGGGATTCGATCCTGGTTCACAATCGGCGAATCCAGGATGTTCAACCCACGCCGTCGGGCGATTTCTCGTTCCTTCTGAAGGCGAAAATAGTCAGCCGCGATTCCATTCCCTAAACTTTCCGCGCCCCGGCATCGTCTACAGAAAGGAGCTTGCATCTGGCCGATTGTTCAAGGCCGACTCAAGGCATCTCACAGATTGCAATCCATTTGCAGGAACCACGGCTCGTCCGATGGTCTGGAGTACAAAGCATGTCCAGTCCGAAAAGATTCTCGATTCCGGTGGTCGCGATCACGCTCGCAGTTTTCGTGGCGTGGCCCGGCGCTCCCGCTGCTGCCTCCCGCTCCCACGCCTCGGCGCAGGCTACTTCCGTAGCGAACCCCGGCCATTTTGTCGGCGTTGTGACCGCTGTCGAGGGCGGCACGGTGACCGTAAAAACCGATGCTGGCCAGGTGTACTCGATCACCCTTGCGCAGAACGCGCGGATGGTGCGCGTCTCGCCGGGGGATAAAGACCTGAGCAAAGCGCAAGCGATCCAACTGACGGACGTCGGGGCAGGGGACCGAGTGCTGGTACGGCTGGCACCGGACGCTACTTCCACGCCATTCTCGGCCGTTTCGGTGATCGATATTCCGCAGGCGCAGATTCTGCTGAAACAGCAGCAGGAGCGTACGGAATGGCAACAGCATGGCGTTGGTGGCCTGGTGAAAAGCGTCGATCCTGCCAATGGGTTGGTGGTTATTGCCTCAGGCGCGGGGACTGCGCAGAAAGAGATCACTCTGAAGACCTCGACTGCAACCGTCCTGCGTCGATACGCCGCCGATTCGATCGATTATGAACACACCACGCTTGCCCCGCTCGACGCGATTCATGTCGGCGATCAACTGCGCGCGCTGGTCGGTCAAAGCCACGGCACTGCGGAGATGGAAGCGCGTGAGATCGTCTCGGGCAGCTTCCGGAACATCGCCGGAACCATCAGTTCCATCAATGCCTCCGCCATGACGATCACGCTCAAGGACCTGGCGACGAAAAAGAACTTCACGGTTCACCTGAGCTCGACGACGCAGATGCGCAAGCTACCGGCGGATCAGGCGCGCCTGATTGCGGAGTCCACAAAACCTCCGGCTATGCGCCCCGGCGGCGCAGCCGGCCCACAAGCACCAGCACCAGCACCCTCGCCAACACCGGCACCCTCGCCGATGGCACCGCAAGGAAGGATGGGGCAGGCTTCGGCAGGGCAGGCTTTGCCGGGGCCAACTGGAGCGGCTGCGGGAAGCGCTGGCCACGCCTGGCCCGGCGCGCGCGGAGCTGTTTCCGTTGACCCACAGCAGCTGATTCGTCGCGCTCCCGCGATTCATCTGACCGATCTGAAAAAAGGCGATGCTGTCATGTTGGTCGCCACCTCAGGAGATTCGGATGTGACGGGCATCACCCTGCTGGCCGGGGTCGAGCCGCTGTTGCAAGCGAATGCGTCAACACAGAATATGCTGCTCGCCAACTGGAGCATGGGCTCCGGCGGCGACGACGCGGCAGCGCAATAGGGCGCAGTTCATCGAATCGTAGATGCAGCCACGAAGTCATTTTATACACATGGGTCCGACGCGTTCGCGATCCACATTCAGCGAGGGATTTGTGCACTCAAAATCAAAGATATTTTTTACATTGGTGTTCGCGTTCTCGGCCATGGTTGCTTTTGCCGGGCAGGCTCCATCGAGCACGCCAAGGAACATACCTGCGGAGCATAGCTCTGCGATCACAGTGCATGGCCAGGTCACGGATCCCACCGGCGCGCTGATTCCCGGAGCAAAGGTGATGGTCAATAACGCTGCCGGCAAGGCTGTCGCCACCGCTGTGTCAGACGCTTCCGGCAACTATGAGATGCATTCTCTGCCGCCCGGATCGTATGTTGTGATGGCCACCTCGGAAGGCTTTGCGCCGTCGGTATCGGAACCCATTGCGATCACCGCCGGGCAGTCCAAGCGGGTTGATATTTCGATGACGATTCAGCAGGCGGAACAAAATGTAGTGGTCACCGACGACACGCCGACCGTGAGTACGGAAGCCTCTGCCAATGCCAACAGCGTGATCATCACGGGCAAGGATATCGATGCTCTGTCGGATGATCCGACAGAGTTGCAGAACGAGCTTTCAGCCCTCGCTGGACCGTCGACAGGGCCGAATGGCGGGCAGATTTACATCGACGGATTCGCGGGCGGGCAGCTTCCGCCGAAGTCGTCGATCCGCGAGATTCGCGTGAACCAGAATCCGTTCTCAGCCGAGTATGATCGGCTGGGCTATGGCCGCATCGAGATTCTGACCAAGCCGGGCACGGACCAGCTTCACGGGCAGTTCTTCCTTCAGGGAAACCCGAGCCAGTTCAACACGGCGGATCCTTTGATCAAGACGCCGATTCCGTCCTACTACAGCTATCAGTACAACGGGACACTGAGCGGATCGATCAAGAAGAACTCGTCTTTCTTCGTTTCTGCCGAGCATCGCAACATCAACAATCTGAGCGCGTTTGATGCACCGTGTACGGCAAGCGGCGACTGCTCGGTGGGCATCAGCGGAACGATCAACAACCCGCATGTGCGTACCAATGTTACGGCCAGGCTGGATCAACAGTTTGGAGCGAAGAATACGCTGACCGCGCGGTATCAGTACTATCACAACTCGGTGCAGGGCAGCCTTGGTGCGACGCAGCTTCCGACGCTGGCATTCGCGACGGCGTCGAACTTCAACCAGATTCAACTGGGCGATACGCAGGTCATCAACGATCACTTCGTGAACGAAACGCGCTTCGAGTACAACCGCTCGATTACAACGCAAACACCCGTGAGCACGGCACCGGATCTGATCGTGCAGCAGGGTGGGTTTTCGAGCGGCGGCTCGTCGCAGCAGTCCAGCCACGATCACTTCGACCAGATGGAGCTTCAGAACATTTCCACGCTTTCGCTGGGCGCGCACGCGATCAAGTTTGGATTTCGCGCACGGGATTTCCGTGACGCGAACTATTCCAATGCTGGATTCAACGGAACCTTTTACTTTGCGCAGAACGCGAATTTCTCCACCGCAGAGCAGTCTCCGGCAACTGCGGCGCCGATCCAGCTTACCTATTCCAACGGCAACCAGAATGCACTGGCGAATGTCTTCGACGGCGGCGTGTGGGCCTCTGACGACTGGCGCGTGAGCAGCCGCCTGACAATCTCCGGCGGATTGCGCTGGGAGGCGCAGAACCATGTGGCGGACCACAACGACTGGGCCCCGCGTTTTTCGCTGGCCTGGGCGCTCGATGGGAAAAACGGGAAGCCGGCAAAGACGGTTTTACGCGCCGGGTACGGCATCTTCTATGACCGATTCGCGATCGAGAGTCTGCTGGGCATCAACCGCTCGCTCGAACAACAGCAATTTACCGTACAGAACAACAGTGCAGCGACGCAGGCAGAGTTGGCCAACTGCTTCTCGCAAAGCCAGACCAGTTTCAATTCGACGGCCTGCAACATCGGACTGCCGACCACCCGCACCATCAATCAGGTGACGCCAAATTACCACTCGCCGTATGCGCAACAGTTCGCCGGAAGCCTGGAGCGGCAGCTCGCCAAGGGGGTGACCGGGACAGTCACCTATATGCATACAACGGGCGACCATCAACTGGTCGAGATCAACGCCAACGCGCCTTACTTCCCCACCTATCAGGCATCCCTGGGCAATATCTATCAGTATCTGACGGAAGGGTTCTTCAAGGAAGACCAGGTGATTTTGAATACGCGGGCACAGATCAATCCGCGACTTGGATTCTTTGGATTCTATACGCTGAGCATCGCAGATACCGACGGCTCAGCGACCGACAGCGTGACGACTAACAGCATTTCTCCAGTCTCCAATTCGCTGAACCTGCATCAGGACTACGGTCGAGCCTTTTTTGTAGCGCGCAACACAGTCTTTCTGATTGGCAACTATCTGGGCCCGTGGGGAATCCGTTTCAATCCCTTCCTGCTGGCGAAATCCGGACAGCCATTCAACATCACGCTGCCCAACGATCCCTATGGCGACACGTTCCTCGTCCATCGTCCAGGACTGGCACAGGCATCCGACTGCACGGCAGACTCCACGCGATATAAACAGACCACCTACGGGTGCCTGGATACCCAGCCGACGCTCTCGCCGGGCGAAGCGCTGATTCAGAACAACGCCGGCAACGGGCCTGCGGCAGTTGCCGTGAATCTGCGCATCAGCCGTCAGTTTGCGGTTGGTCCCAAGGTGTCCGGCGGAGGCGCGAACTTCGGCGGCGGGGGTGGTCCGCGTCGCGGCGGCGGAGGTCCTGGCGGGGGCTTTGGTCCTGGCGGATTTTCCAGCCCAGGGGGTGGTCCCGGCGGTCCTTTCGGTCGGCCGACAGTCACCCGGAAGTACAACCTGAACTTCAGCGTTCAGGCGCTCAACATGTTCAACAATCACGACTACGGAACGCCGAATGGCACGG
>JAJZFR010000307.1:5042-6656 GCA_021805265.1 Acidobacteriota bacterium
GACTTTTTCGCTTTGGCAATCGCCAGCGCGGCTACTTCGCTCACAATCCACTCGAAGTTCTTTTCGCCGACCGAGTGCAGGTCCGCGTCAGGAGCGGGATTCATGAAATCGATGGCGTAAGGAACGCCTTTTTCCACGGCGAACTCGACAGTATTGAGGTCGTAGCCGAGAGCCTGGCACAGCTTCAATGCATCCTGTTCGACGCGCTTGAGCAGAGTCTTGCTGTAACGCGGCGGATTTTGAAGGTACCGCTCGGCGTGTGGCCTTCGCGGGTCATAGGGCATGATGTGGACCTTCTTCTGGCCCACCACATAGCAGCGGAAATACTCCTCGAAATCGACCGCTTTCTGATACATCATGCACAGGTCGCGGGAGTGATCGTAGGCCTCGAAAAACTGGCTGCGATTGTGAATGTGGTAGACATCGCGCCAACCGCCGCCATCGACCGGCTTCAGGAATCCATGCTCTCCCACATACTCGAAGACACTGTCCCAGTTCAACGGGTATTCCAGGTTGCGCATGGAGCGGTCGGTCGTTCCCTCGGGGTGCAGCTTGTGGGGCAGGATCACCGTCGGTGGCACGGCCACGCCCAGCTTCCGGGCGAGCGTGTAGTTGAAAAACTTGTCATCCGCCGACCACCAGAACGGGTTGTTGATGATGGCTGTGCCATGGAGCGCGGCATGCTTCAGCAAGGCGCGATAAAACGGAATGTCGTGCGAGATGCGATCCACAATGACCGCGTAACGCGGGCTTTCATCGAGGTGTACCGCGCCTGTTTCGACAAACTCCGCAGTAATGCCATCGACGCGAAGCGAGTTGATACGCTCGACCAGAGCGCCGGGAAAACTGTTTTCCATTCCAAACAGCACACCGATTTTTTTCATTCCATCCTCCTGAAACGGTTTTGGAATTCGCCGAACTCAAGCACAAACCCGCACCTCACCAGTGTACGGCAGCCTCGACTGTTCGAAGGGGACCAGAGGACTCATTTCGGTGCGGGATTGTCCCAAAATGCCCAAGGAGGAACATGCTTTCAACCTGGTTCTTACGGGGACTTTACGCGGCGCGGAATCAACAGGGAAACCAGTGCAGTTGCCAGAAAAATCGTGCCGAGAACGGCGAGCGAGGCAAGGATCGGAATCTCGATCCAGTGGGCAATCATCATCTTGATGCCGACGAAGACCAGCAGTGCCGCCAGACCGTAATGCAGATAGCGAAGCCGATCAAGAAGACTGGCAAGCGCGAAATAGAGCGAACGAAGCCCAAGGATGGCTGCGATGTTCGAGGTGTAGACGACAAAGGGATTGTGCGAGACGGCGAGCACGGCGGGAATGGAATCGACGGCAAAGAGAAGATCGGTAAACTCGACGGCGACGATAACCCAAAGCAGGGAGCGGGAGTTCCGTTGCAGTTGGACGATCCAGCCTGGAATCGCGGAGGCTGGATTGCCGCCGCGTAGCAGGCGCAGTGCAGCGTAGAGCAGCAACGCTGCGAAGAGATAGCTGACCCAGGCAAGGTGGTTGAGCAGGGAAATGCCCATCGTGATGCAGAGGGCGCGCAGCAGAATTGCGCCGCCCACGCCCCACATCAGGGCCTTGTGCTGCTGGCGATGGC
>JAJZFR010000071.1 GCA_021805265.1 Acidobacteriota bacterium
TCCCGGCGCGAGGCCTCGGCGAGTTTGCGGAGGGTTTCAGCCACATCGGCGCGGTCTTCGGGAGCGAATTTCAATCGGACGATAAAACTGACCATGATGACAATTCCTCGTATCTCAAAGTTCCAAAAACAGCAGGTGAGCCAACCTGTCCACAGCGCCCAGTCTACGCGCTCAAACTCGCCAATACTGCGGCAAACTCCGGCAGGATCATCGTCTGGTCACGATCCGGGCCAGTGGAAACCATGCCGATCTGGGCACCGCTTTCGCGCTCCTGGAAGCGGAGATACTCCTGCGCGGCCTGGGGCAGGCGGTCAAACTCTCGAATGCCCTCGGTGGATTCGCGCCAGCCTTTGAGGGTAGTGTAGCGCGGCACGATCGATTCCAGACCCTGGACGTCGGCGGGAATCTGGTCGGTGAATTTGCCGTCGATCTCGTAGCCGACGCAGACGGGAATCTCCGCCAGTTCGTCGAGCACATCCATCTTGGTCACCACCAGCCACTCGGTGCCGTTGACCTGATTCGAGTAGCGGAGGAGGGGAATATCCAGCCAGCCGCAGCGACGGGGGCGTCCGGTGACCGCACCGTACTCGTTTCCGCGCGCGCGCAGAGCCTCCGCCGAATCATCGTGAATTTCTGTGGGAAACGGGCCTTCGCCCACGCGCGTTACATACGCTTTGGTGACGCCGATCACGGTGCCAATCGCCGTCGGCCCCACGCCGGTTCCGGTCGCCGCTCCGCCGGCCGTGGCGGAGGACGAGGTTACGAAGGGATAGGTTCCGTGGTCGATGTCGAGCATGGTTCCCTGCGCGCCCTCGAACATGACGCTGCCGCCGTTTGCTATGACCTGGCTCAACAGCCGCCCGGTGTCGGTGACAAAGGGGCGAACCCGCTCGGCTGCTGCCGCATATTCGTCAAACATCTGGGCGGGATCGATCGGCGCGCTGCCAAAGAGCGCGTGGGCAATGGCGTTCTTTTCCTGGCATGCGTTCTCGATATGGGTCTGGAGGATTCTGGTATTGAGCAGGTCCACGATGCGGAGGCCGCTGCGGGCCATCTTGTCTTCGTAGGCTGGCCCGATGCCGCGGCTGGTGGTGCCGATCTTCTGCCGTCCGGGAGCGCTCTCGGCGGCAAGCTCGATCATGCGGTGATAGGGCAGGATGACCTGGGCGCGATTGGAAACAAAAAGCTGACTGTCCACGTCAATGCCCAGCGCGCGCAGCTTGTCCACCTCGCGCAGAAACGCAATGGGGTCGAGCACGACGCCGTTGCCGATCACGCCCTTGCACCCCGGCCTTAGAACACCGCAGGGGATCAACTGAAGGACAAATTTCTGACCGTGAATGATAACCGTATGTCCTGCGTTGTGTCCGCCGGCGTATCGGGCAACGGCCGCAAAGCCGCCGCTCAACACATCTACAATCTTGCCCTTGCCTTCATCGCCCCACTGGGCACCAAGCACTACCGCTGTCTTCGCTCGCATCCGAATATCCGATCCATGTTGTGCATGCCCTGCGTTATGAGCCGTGCACGGCCTGCATTGTGCGCTGGTTTCCCATGTGCGGCGGCAGGGCCGAGGAACGCCGCGCCGAACCCGCGCCAAACTCATGATATACCGCTCGGAATAGGCTGCTGGAAAAGCCGCGCCAGGCGATAGAATCGCACCATGCCCGAGCTGCCCGAAGTCGAGACCATCGCTTGCGGTGTGCATGACCGGGTCCACGGCGAACGCATCGCCGAGGTATGGTTTGGCGCGCACCCGGAACCCATGAAAACCGGCCCTGTCGAACAGGCTTTGGGCCTCGAAGACAGGAGGATCGAGCGCGTCTACCGGGTAGGGAAACACATTGTCTGCGATCTTGTGCGGAACCCTGACGAGGCCGCAGCCACCGAGGGTGCCCCGGTAGTTGCCCAATGGATCGTGCATCTCGGGATGACGGGGCGGCTGCTTGTGACCGCCCCAGGCGCGCCGCTCGCCGACCACACCCACGCTCGGCTTACCCTGGCCGATGGACGCGAGATTCGCTTCGTCGATCCACGACGCTTTGGCCGACTCGAACTGCGCGATCTTCACCGGGACGCGCCTTTCGCCGGTCCGGGACGCGAGCCTTTGACGATCTCGGTGACGGACTTTGTCGGGCTTTTTCGCCTGCGCCGCACGGCGATCAAAGCGGCCCTGCTCAACCAGAGCCTGTTGCACGGGGTTGGGAATATCTATGCCGACGAGAGCCTGTTTCGCGCTGGTATCCGTCCGCGCAGAATGGCCTCGCGGCTCAGGCAGAGTGAACTGGAAGGGCTTCACCAGGCGCTCAAGGAGGTTCTTCTCCACGCCATCGCGCTGGGCGGCTCCTCGGTCTCCGACTACGTGGACGCGAACGGGGTGAAAGGCTTTTTCCAGCTTGAGCACCAGGTGTACCAGCGCGGTGGCCAGGGGTGTCTGGTATGCGGGGCGCGGATCAGGAAAATTGTGGTTGGGGGTCGCGGGACCCATTTCTGTCCAAAATGCCAGCATTAATCCCGATTCCGGAAGCTAGACCAGACTGGGAATACGTTTTTTGGAAGAAATGGCAGGGTGGCAAATCGTAAGTGATAGAAAAGAATCAACCGAAAGTTTGGCATGTCGATTGCTATATTTAGGGTGCCAGTGATTGACTGCGGAAGCCAAAATTCAGAGCTTCGCAGGATTGAGAATGGTTCAGAACAGAAGAACGCCGCACAGAGATGTTCTCGACTGAAGATTCTCACGATAGAAACCAACGACCTGCGACAACGCTGGTCTTGAGATTTCACCCAAGGGAGGCCAGTGCCCTTGGATTCTATTAGCAAGTTATGCGAGAGCGAACAGGCCGCACCTTTCCGGTGTGGCTTTTTCGTGCCCGGTTTTTGATCCCGGCTTTGCTGCCCAGCTGCGTTGCTACCGTTTTCCTTTCGCATCGATCCACCCCATCCGGCATACTGTTGCAGAGATCGAGTGCAGATTGGGTAGTTTTGAATTTCCTGCATGATTTCGCCGAGGTCGCCCCTGAAGATACCGGTTTCCATCGCGCTTCTGCTCCTTGCCCTCACCGCCGCTGCCGCGCCGCCGCCCCACCTGAGCCGGACCGGCGACCGCTGGGCGCGCGCTACGCTGCGCAGGATGACCCTTCAGGAGAAGGTTGGCCAGATGATCCTGGTCTGGGCGCGGGTGCAGTTTCTGAACCCGCGCAGTGCGGAGTATCTGCGGTTGCGCCAGGAGATGCGGCGCTACCACGTCGGCAGCTTTGGCGTCACGATTGCGGTCGAGCACGGCCACCTGGTCAAGAACCAGCCGCTCGAAGCGGCGATGCTCACCAACCGGCTGCAGCGCGACTCGAAGTATCCGCTGCTGTTCGCCGCCGACTTCGAGCGCGGGTTGTCGATGCGGCTGAACGGCGCGACTGCCTTCCCGTCGGCAATGGCGTTTGGCGCGGCTGGCGACCCGGAGCTTGCCCGTGAGTTCGGGCGCATAACGGCGCTCGAATCCCGCGCCATCGGTATCCAATGGAACTGGTTTCCGATTGCCGACATCAACTCGAACCCTGCCAATCCGATCATCAACACTCGCTCTTTCGGTGCCGATCCGTCGCTGGTCAGTTCGATGGTGGCGGCCTACATCGCCGGCGCTCACTCCGGCGGCATGCTCACGACGGCGAAACACTTTCCCGGCCACGGCGACACGGACACCGACTCTCATCTGTCGCTGGCTCGGGTCAACGCGCCGCTCGACCGGCTGAACACGCTTGAACTTGCGCCTTTTCGCGCCGCCATTGCCGCCGGGGTGGACTCGGTGATGATCGGTCACCTGACGGTGCCCGCGCTTGAACCGGACCCAGATCGCCCGGCCAGCATCTCGCACCGCATCGCCACGGACCTGCTCCAGGAGCGGCTGGGATTTCACGGACTGGTGGTCACCGACGCGCTCGAGATGGGCGCGCTTACACAGGTGTTTCCCGGCGACAAGGCCCAGGTCTCTGCTGCCGAAGCCGTTCAGGCCGTCCTCGCGGGCAACGACATGGTGATTATTCCCGCCGACCTCGCAGGAGCTTATAACGGCCTTGTCCGCGCGGTGCAAACTGGCCAGATCGCCCGCGAGCGCATCGACCAGAGCGTACTGAAGATTCTTCGCGTGAAGGCCTCGCTGGGACTGAACCGCAATCGGTTCGTCTCGCTCGATCAGGTGCCGGAGCTGGTGGCCCAGCCGGACAATCTGGCCGTTGCGCAACAGGTTGCGGATCGCGCGATCACTCTGGTCCGCGACAATACGCACCAGCTTCCACTGGCCACGAACCCTGAGGCGACCGCAGTAGCCCCGGTCGCGATTGTGTTCACGGATAACGCCCGCTTCACCGAAGGCGGACAGCAATTTCTGCAATCTCTGCGCGAGCGCGTTCCGAACGCTGCGAGTTTTGTTGTCGATGCGGACAACGTGGATGCGCTTGCGCCGCAGATTCTCGACGCGGTTGCTCGTACGCCGCGCGTTCTTGCGCTCGCCGAGTCCTTCCCCAGCGCGGGACGCACGGTTCAGGGAAAAGCGACTGGCTCGGCTGGCCTCGATCCCGGACCGGAGCAGCTTCTCTCCCGTGTGCTGACGGTGGCCAACGCGAAGACGACTCTGATCGCCTTCGGAAACCCCTACATCGGATCGAGCTTTCCCGATGTTGCGACCTATCTGTGCACGTTTTCGAATACGCCAGGCTCGGCGATAGCTGCTGTCCGAGCGCTGTTTGGCGAAATTCCGATTACCGGCCAACTGCCGGTCGAGATTCCCGGCCTCGGATCTCGTTCGACGGGCATCCGGGTGTCGGCGATTCCCGACGCGGCAAAGCAGACAGAGCCGTGAGATGCGCTGGAGGGCGCAGCTATTGAGCTGCCCGCCAGCGCTCGCAAGCGAGGGCAAACTGGTGAAATATCTCCCGCGAAAGGGCGCTGGTGGGGATGGTTCGCTCGGGATGCCACTGGCAGCCGAGCACCCAGTGGTCGGTGCGTTTGTTGTCATCGCCAGGCGGCGCCATCGGCGCCAGTTCGACCGCTTCGACCACCTGGTCGAGAGGGCTGATCGCGGCCAAGCGCAGACGGTCGCCAATCCGCTCGATAGCCTGATGATGGCTGGAGTTGACCATCACTGGCTGCGCTTCGCCGTGCGCCGCAGCCGCTCGGGCAATGTCTGAAAGCAGTGTTCCCGCAGTTACCGAGAGGCTGTGCGCGGCGGCAATCTCGCGCCCTGGCGAGTGGTCCACGCGCTCGCCCAACTCCTCCGGCAAGTCCTGAATCAGCGTTCCACCGAGCCACACATTCAAGGTCTGGACTCCCTGGCAGATGGCCAGGACGGGCTTCCGCAGATTGAACGCGTCCTGGATGAGGAGTTCATCGACCGCCGACCGCGCCGCATCGGCGGCCGCGCACTGGGGGTGACGCGCCGCGCCGTAGCGCTCCGGGTCCACGTCGGCACGGCTGCCAGGGAGCAGGACTCCTTCGGTTGTCGCGAGGATTCGCGCTACCCGCGCCGGGGTTTCGTGCAGCGGGATCACGATGGGCGTCGCGCCCGCCCCGTGCAGCGCTGCCAGATAAAGCGGCAGAGAGCGAAGGTTGTATGCACCCGCTTCAGCGCTGTAACCAGTGCTCATCGGCTCTGGAATCGCAATATGAATGGCTCGACCGCCACCGCTCAGGCTCATCTCGAAAATCTCCGCAGACCGAATCGAAACCGTTGTAGGCGAAACACGAGGAACAAACTGCACTGCGCAAAATGTTCCCGGAAAAACCTTGCCGCGAACCTAATGATTGTATCGGCAATCTTCGCCCAGTGCGGCAGAGCGAAAATGGGGGGCCGGTCGCCGGAAGCAGTATTCCTGCTTCCGCCTCGCCGCGAGTCGTGAGCCGTGGTTCGAGTCAACGGTTGCGCCTGCCGGTCCTGGCAATGGTTCCCGTGTTCGTCGGCCACTGGCTCGTGTACTATCGCCTTCTATTCTCTGTTCGTGACACAGCCCATGGCGCTCAACCTTTTTGACCTCGTCGTCATCCTCGTCTGGCTCACCGCAGTCACGCTCTTCGGCCTGCGCTTCCGCTCGCCAGAGCGCAGTCTGAGCGCGTATTTTCTGGCTGACAACGCCATTCCCTGGTGGGCCATTGCGCTTTCCATCGTCGCCGCGGAAACCAGCACCCTCACCGTTATCAGCATCCCTGGCCTCGCTTACGCTGAGGACTTCGGCTTTCTCCAGCTTGTCTTCGGCTATCTCATGGGTCGCGCGATTGTCGCCGTGCTCTTTCTGCCCGCGTATTTTCGCGGACGCATGCTCACCGCTTACCAGCTCATTCTGGCTCGTTTTGGCCAGCGCCTGCACGCGCTCACGGCGGGCATTTTTCTGCTGACCCGCGCCGCTGCCGAGGGGGTACGCGTCTTTGCCGTAGCCATCGTGGTGCGCGTTGCGCTCGGGTCGCTGCTGGGCGGCGTTTCCAGCTTCAGCCGCGATCTGGCGGCCATTGCGCTGGTCACGGTGCTCACCCTGCTCTACACCTTCGAGGGCGGTCTTGCGGCCGTCATCTGGACCGACGTGCTCCAGCTTTCCGTCTACATTGCGGGATCGCTCTTCGCCTGCTTCACGCTGCTCCATCGTCTGCCCGGAGGTCTTCACGG
>JAJZFR010000057.1 GCA_021805265.1 Acidobacteriota bacterium
AACTCGCCTGTTACTTCGGTAAGTAAAGGGCGCTCAGCAAACTCCGATAACCTCTCTGTCCGCCAACTATGGATCGAAAACCGTCGGGCGGCGACGAGAAAGCGGTACCTTGATGGAACTCAAATCCAATCTCGACGCAATCCTTGTAGCTGTTCCCATGCTGCTGGTCATGGCGGCTGGCTTCTTCAAGCTCGATGAAGCCTTTGGCAAGCCCAAAAAGACAGTCCGTCGCATGCCCCTCGCCGGTGGCCTCGATGAGTTTGGTATCCCCATCGGCGTCGATCCGGACGGAACTCCCTTTCGCGCTCCTCACCGGAAGTCCTCGAAGCAGCGCATTTAAGGAATACTCTGAGCTGCGCTTTATCGCAGCAATGGCTCGGCAGTGTCCACTTCCACGCTTGGTTCATAGCCAAGCTGGAGCCAGAAACCGCTGACAAGTTGTTGCGTTTCAATCGAGGTCTGGCGGGTGATGCGAACCGGAATGCGCCGATTGGCCACCAGCATATCTTCCGCGCTGAAGTCCGCATCGAACTGGCTGGCCTCTACCGCCATCGCCACGCAGCGATCCGCGCGGTAGGTGCAGCTCGCCAGGTCGGCAATCGAAAGATGCCTGGTCGGCGTGGCAAAGACCGTGCGCGGCGGAGCCATCCGGTCCAGCAGGCTGAATATCTCCAGCTTCGATTCCAGCTCATCCGGAACACAATCGATCGCCAGATCGGCCTCGCGAACCGCGTCCTCGACCGTTCGCGCAAACGCGACCAGCGGCACACCGCCAGCCCCGCGCAGCGCCTCGCCGAGCGCCGTGCGAAGCGTCTCCTCGGCGTGCCTCAGATTCGCCGGCATCACGTCTTCCAGAACCACGCGGAAGCCGGCCCGCGCCGCACGGAGCGCCAGCCTGAGACCAAGTGGGCCAGCGCCGATGATGGCAACGGTGATCCCCGCAGGGACGCGCGACAACTCGCTCACGGAATCTCCCTTCGCAAGCCTCAGAGAGCGATTACTTGCCCTTGAGCGCGTCCAAAACATCCTGCGCGCTCGGGCTGGCCTGGGAGAGATGCGCCGACACCAGCGCGCGTTCCTCGTCATCGAGCGTGGCCACGCCGGTCAGGATGCGGCGAAGTGTGACCGATACATCGTCGATGTAGTTCATCAGGCGGATAGCTTCCCCGGAGAGCGGCATGGATGGGTTCCTCGATTGCTGTGAAGTCAGCTTTCATTCTCCGCGTTCGAGGGCAGGAGTGTAAAGCCGGGGCAGAGGCAACGCGTCCAGGACGATGGGCGAAAAACCGCCCGCTGACCGCGAAACGCTGCAAACTCGAAACACGTCAGGCTCGAAAGGCGTCAGGCTCGAAACACGTCAGGCTCGAAACACGTCAAGCAGCAGCCACAGGTTCAGCGCTGCAATCAACCCTGCGACCAGCCATGCCAGAGCCTGGAGCCAGCGCGGGTTCACGAACGGCCCCATCAGCGCGCGGTTGCCCGTAAAGCGCACCAGCGGAACCACCGCAAAGCTCAACTGCATGCTCAGGATCACCTGGCTCAGCAGCAGCAGCCGGGCGATGCCGTGTTCTCCATAGAAGGCAACCACCATCACCGTCGGCACAATCGCCGCCATTCGCGTCACCAGCCGGCGCAGCCACTGCGGCATGCGCAGATCGAGAAAACCCTCCATCACCACCTGCCCGGCGAGCGTCCCGGTCAGGGTCGAGTTCTGCCCCGAGGCCAGCAGCGCAACGGCAAACATCGCGCTCGCTCCTGCCGCTCCGAGCAGCGGCGTCAGCAGCCGATAGGCATCCTGAATCTCGGCCACGTCGGTGTGTCCGCTGCGATGAAAGACCGCCGCGGCAACCACCAGAATCGCCCCGTTCACAAACAACGCAAAGGTGAGCGCCGCGGCGGAGTCCAGGTTGCCGAAACGAATGGCCTCGCGCTTGCCCTCGGAAGTGCGCGGATAGTTGCGCATCTGGGCCAGCCACGAGTGCAGGTAAAGGTTATGCGGCATCACTGTCGCGCCCAGAATCCCAATCGCGATATACAGCATTGCGGGGTCCGTGACCATCGCCTTCGAGGGCACAAAAAGATTGCCAAGAATCGGCGCAATCTCCGGGCGCGCCAGCAGTATCTCCACCCCGAACAGCACCGCGATGGTCGCGATCAGAACCATCACCAGCGCTTCCAGTGTGCGGAAGCCGCGCCGCTCCAGCAGCAGGATCAGCAGCACATCCACGCCCGTCACCAGCACACCCGCCAGCAGCGGCAGATGAAACAGAAGCTGAAGCGCAATCGCCGAGCCGATCACCTCGGCCAGATCGCAGGCGGCAATCGCAATCTCGGCAAACACCCACAGCAGCCGCGAGGCCCAGCGTGGATACCGCGCCCGGCAAAGCTGCGCCAGATCCTGCTCGCTCGCGATCCCCAGCTTGAGCGACAGGCTTTGCAACAGGACGGCCATCAGGTTCGATGCCATGATCGCAAACAACAGCGTATAGCCGTAGCGCGAGCCGGCGGCAAGGTCCGTAGCCCAGTTGCCGGGGTCCATGTAACCCACCGAAATCAGAAAGCCCGGCCCCACAAAACCAAGTACGCGCAACCACAGCCGCGGCGAGCGGGAGACCGCAATCGAACCGGCCTGCGCCGATGGCGCTGGATCAGGCATCGGTTTCATTGCCGTGTTCTCTGACGTGTGAGTCAACTCTTCCATGGCCTCCGTCAAACAGGTGCGGCGTTGCGAAGCGAGCCGGTTTCAGTCTCTCAAACCGAAGTCCTGCCAGGGACGCTCGTTTCCGGCCTGCCCAGCGGATCTCCATCGCGATCCGTAACCACTGCCATTCGCGCCAGTCCATCGGCAAGCCCGCTGGCAGCCGACCAGCAGCCCTCCGGCGCGCGCCAGCTCCAGTTCCCGGTCGCCACTGCGGGCGTATTCATCCGCGCCTCCGAGCCAAGCCCGAGCAGGTCCTGAGCCGGAACAATCGCCAGGCTCGCGACCGACGTATACAGCGCCCGCATCAGCCCCCACGTAGCCCACACGGCATTGCCGCCCACCGGACCGATACAGGCCTCGACCTCGTCCTGCTCCGCCGCCGATGCGTGACTCCACCAGCCCGGCGTCGTGTCGTTGTCGTGCGTTCCCGTGTAGGCAATGGTCTCCACCGGGAAGCGATGGGGCAGGTGATTGTGCGCCTCCACCGAACCGAAGCCGAACTGGAGCACACGCATCCCTGGCATACCGAGATCGAGCCGCAGCTTGTCCACCTCCGGCGTAATCACCCCCAGGTCTTCGGCCACCAGCGGCAGCGGACCCAGCGCCAGTTCAAGATGCTCGAACAAGTCTTTGCCCGGAGCCTTGACCCACTCCCCGTTCACTGCCGTGTCGTCTTCCGCGGGGATCGACCAGTAAGCCTCGAAGCCGCGAAAGTGATCCAGCCGAAGTATGTCGAACTGTGCGCAGGAGCGGCGAATCCGCTCTATCCACCACGCGTAGCCGGTCGCCCGCATCGCTTCCCAGTCATACACGGGATTGCCCCAGCGCTGCCCGGTCGGGGAAAAATAATCCGGCGGAACGCCCGCGACCCGTATCGGATGCAAGCCTTCGTCGAGCTGAAAAAGCTGCGGGCTGGCCCAGACATCCGCCGAATCCATACTCACAAAAATGGCCAGGTCGCCGAGCATGCGCACGCCCCGCTGCGCCGCCGCCCGGCGAAGATCCGTCCACTGCCGGTCAAACGCAAACTGAAGCACGCGCTCGACGGCAATCGCCAGTGCATGACTCTCCCTCGCCTCTTCCATCGCTTCTGGCTGGCGGCGCCGTACAGGCTCAGGCCATTGGGTCCACGCACCGGTCTGAAACTCGCGCCGCAGCACGGCGTAAAGCGCGTAATCCTCAAGCCAGTCAGCTTCGCTCCGACAGAAGTCGCGAAACTCATTCCACCGGGCAATCAGGCGATCCTCGCGCGAGCCACGCTCGAGAAAGTTCCGCGCCGCCTCCTGCAACAGCGGCAGCTTGCGCGCCTCGACCTCGTCAAAATCCACGTTGCCGCCGCGGCCAGCCAGCCCCGAAAGACGCTCCCCGTCGATCCATCCCCAATCCGCCAGAAACTCCAGACTGATCAGGTACGGATTGCCCGCGAACGCCGAGCTACCCGCATATGGGGAGTTTCCATATCCGGTCGGGCAGAGCGGCAGCACCTGCCACATGTGTTGGCGGGCTTCGCCCAGAAAGTCGAGAAAGCGGTAGGCTTCGGGACCAAGGTCCCCCACCCCGCCATAGGATGGCAGCGAAGAAATGGGATACAGGACACCACAGGAACGTTCAAAGTGCATATCAGCATTAGAGCACTATACGGCCTGTCTTGTTGACCGGCAGAGAGAGCACCACAAAACAAAACCGGCCCGACGCAAACGCGCGCCGAGCCGGAAATGGAAGAACCCGAACCGAAGCTACTGGCCCAGATTCATCGATTTGACCGCATTGGGATTGACATCGATCAGGTGATCCTTCTTGAACTTGTCCTGGGTCGCGTTGACGAAGACGCTGAAGACATCTTCGCGGCGCTGATCGAGAATCTGGTCGCGTGTCTGGTCAAAGTTCTTGTTGACCTCGTCCGCTGTCGGCTCCTGCTTGTCCGTGAGCTTGGCCACAACGCCCGTGCGCTGCGCGTCGATCGGTCCGCTGATCTGGCCTGCCGAGAGATTGAGCAGTTCCGGCGCGACCGTGCTGATCTGTCCAAGCTCGGGAACCTGTCCGCTTTCCCCTACCAGGTCGCTGGTCTTCACGGTAGCGCCCAGTTCCTTGGCGGCCTTGTTCAGGTCGTTGTAGGAGTGTGCCTTGTCAGCCAGCTCTTTGGTTTTTTCGGCCAGCAGTTGGGGCAGGCGTTCGTCGGTGTAATCCTTGGCGATATTGGCCTTGAAATCCTCGAACTTCGGCGCGTGAGAGGGGGTAATTCCCGTTACCTGGAAGATGGCGTATCCCTCCCCGGTAGGCGCAAATGCTGGTGCCGCGCCCTGCTTGACCAGGAATGCCTTGGCCAGAACATCGGTGCTGTCGGGCAGGCCGGCGATCACGCCCTGCGCCGCAACCGGCGGCGTGGTGACCACGGCCAGGTGGTGGGCGGCTGCTGTCTTCGCCAGGCCGTTTTTGCCTGCCTCGTCGGTCAGGCTCTGCGCAAAGGCCGATTCCGCCTTCGACTCCTTCTCGCGGATGAGCGAGACCTGAATCGTCGGCAGCACTTCATTCAGCGACTGGGTATGCGCAGGCTGGCGCTCCTCCACCTGAACAATGTGGTAGCCATATTGCGTCTTGATGATGGCCAGCTCGCCGATCTTCTGGGTGAAGATGGCTTTGTCAAACTCGGGAACCATGGTGCCATGCTTGGCAAAGCCGAGTTCGCCGCCCTGCGCCGCGCTGCCCGTGTCTTCCGAGTATTGTTTCGCCAGCTTGGCGAAATCCGCGCCGCTCTGAAGCTGCTTCAGGATCGACTCGGCTTTGGCCTTGGCCTCGGCATCCGTCTTGGCCGCGCCGCCGGGAAACTTGATCAGGATGTGGCGCGAGCGGGCCTGCTCCGGCGTCTGGTAGTCGGCCTGGTGGGCGGTGTAGTACTGCTCGATCTCCTGCTGGCTCACCTGGGGCACTCCGCCCGGAATCTGGTCGCCGCTGAAGGCAAAGTAGGTGATCGTCCGCTCTTCCGGAACCGCGTTGGCATAGCGGGCCGCGTTCTTGGTGAAGAACGACTGCAACTCCGCGTCCGTCGGGCTGATCTGCTTCCGCAGATCGTCGGCAGAGAGCACCGCGTAGTCGAACTTGATCTTGATGTTCTGCTTCCGGTACTGCTCGCGAACTTCCTTGTCAGAGACCGTTGCGCCAGCCGTGATGTAGGCGCGCAGACGCTGGATGGTGATGTCTTCGCGCAGCTCCTTTTCAAACTCGGCGGTCGAGAGACCGAACTGGCCGCGAATGAACTGGGTGTATTTGTCTACGCCGACAAACTGGCCGTTCGGAAACAGAAGCTGGCCGTACTCCCCCTTATGAAGAAAATCGCGAACATCCTCATCGGTAGCCTCGATGCCAAGATGCGCCGCCTCGAAGAGCAGGACGCGCTGCATGACAAGCTGCTGGCCGACGCGCGGCACCATGAGCTGGAGATAGAAATCCGGCAGCCGCTGGCGCTGCAACTGCTGCTGGGCAATCTCCTGGACGCGCGTAACGCTGACCGTGTCGCCGGAGAACATCATGCGGCTGTACCAGTGCGGATACACCGTGGCGAAGGTGTCGCCCGTAACCGATGCGCTCTGGAAGATGCCGGGGATGAGGGTGATGACCATGGTGACCACGGCGGCGCCGATAATCACGACAAAGATGGACTTGACGATACGGTTGTCTTTTTGCAGAAAACGAATCATGAGCGGGTGACGACCTTCTAATCCTTGAATCGGCGTATCCGGCGGCGGACAACTCATTCCAATCCTGCCGTAGACGCGCCTATGCTACAGAAATTCGTAGTTCTCTGCGATTATAGACGAGCGGGGCTGAGGACTGCGGAGGAACCATAGACGGAATGACCGACAACAACGAGC
>JAJZFR010000082.1 GCA_021805265.1 Acidobacteriota bacterium
CAGGCTTTGTGGCGGACCGGGATCGAGCAGCGGGCAAAACGATACAATCTGGATTGGACGGCAAAAGCGCTGGACATCGGGTGCGCTGGCCAGCGAATGCAGGAGAGCGAGAGGCTATGGGATATCAGGTACTGGCGCGGAAATATCGCCCCCAGCGTTTCTCTGACGTTGCCGGGCAGGACCACGTAACGCGCACCCTGACCAACGCGCTCAGCCAGCAGCGGATTGCGCACGGGTATATCTTTTCCGGACATCGCGGGATCGGCAAGACGACGATCGCGCGGATTCTGGCGATGGCTCTGGACTGCCGCAGCGAGGTTGGGTCGGCGGCGCGGCCAACCGTCGAGCCGTGCCTCGAGTGCGTGAGTTGCCGGGAGATCTCCTCGGCAGGGGCGGACGGGCAGTTTACGCAGTCGTTCGACTTCATCGAGATCGACGCGGCCTCGAACCGGGGCATCGACGACGTGCGCTCGATTTGCAGCCAGGCGACGGTTCGGCCAGCGCGCGATCGGTACAAGATATTTCTGCTGGATGAAGCGCACCAGATCACCGACGCGGCCTTCAACGCGATTCTGAAGACGCTGGAAGAGCCGCCGGAGTGGGCGATCTTCATGATGGCGACGACGGAGCCGGAGAACATTCCGCAGACCATCCGGTCGCGCTGCCAGCACTTCAGCTTTCACGCGGTCAAGTTCGAGGACATTCTGGCGCAGTTGCGCTGGATCGCTGAGCGCGAAGGCGTCGAGGTGGAGGAAGAAGCGCTCGCGCTGCTGGCCGAGGCGGGCGACGGATCGATGCGGGACGCGCTCTCGATCATGGACCAGGCGATTGCGTCGGCACCGCTGGTCGAGGGCCGCGCGGTGCTTGGTGCCGCTCTGATTCGCGAGCTGATGGGCGCGTTGCCGAGCGCGGTCTTCGAGCGGCTGCTGGACCAGGTAAGCGCGGGCCAGAGCGCGGAGTTGATGACCGAGCTGGACCGGTTGCTGACCAGCGGCAACAGCCCGATTGCCATCGCTCGGCAACTGGTGCGCTATCTGCGCAACTGCCTGATGGCCCGGCTGGACGGGGAACATACGGGGCTGTTGCAGATTGCCGCCGAGGAGCGCGCCCGCGCGGCGCGCACGGCGAAACTCTTCAGCGAGGAGGAGCTGACGCGCAATCTTCAGATCATGCTGCGCACGTTTGACGATCTTGGCTTTCGCCAGGAGCAGCGTTTTCATCTGGAGCTTGGGCTGCTGAAGCTGGTCCACGCGCAGCGGCTGTTGCCGATGGAAGAGATTTTGAGCGGTCTGGCAGGGCGAGCGGGGAGTGGCGCGAGCGGCACTGGCGGCGGGGCTGGCGGCAGGCCCGGCGGGAGCGCTCGTCCGGCGTCGCAGCCCGCGAATTCCGCGAATTCAACTTCCGTTACGACGGCCCGAGCAGGCTCAGTAGCGGCAGGCTCCGGTCACGCCGCGCCGGGTGCGGCGTCTGCGGCAGCGCCGTCGATTTCTCCGTTTGCGGTTTCGTCGAGTGCTGTTTCATCGAGTGCGGTTTCGTCGGCTCGCTTTCAACCCGAGGCCACCCTGGCCGGGCCGCAATCGGTGGCGCACACAGCGGTGGAAGGCGCGCTGGCGCGGGTCGCGGAAGCAGAGCAGTCACTGGCTCCGCTGAGGCGCTCTGCGGCTGTTGCGGAGTTCGAGGAAGCGGAGGCCGAGATGGAGCGGGGGACGCTTCGCTCGATCCACGCGGTTGGCGCGCCGGCAGTAGAAATTCCAGCCGCGTCGAGTTTGACAGAGGGTGAGGAGCGCGCGGAAAGTGAAGCGAGCGGAATTTCCGGTTCACTCGAGACCGCTCGCGACGCTGTCGTTCAAGCGCTCACCGAGGGCGGCCACACGACTGCGGCCACGCTGCTCGATGCGGCGAACTGGAGCCTCGATGGCAACTCGCTGCGCATCCAGGTTCCGGTGAAGCCAACGATGATCCGCATCACCTTCAACGCCGCTGCAGAAAAACTGATTCGTCAGGGGCTGGCTCAGGCGGCGGTTCCAGCGCGTTTTCTGATTGTGCCGGGTGATAGCGCGGTGGCTGCCAACGTGCGGGGGAGCGCTTCACGGGCTGGGAGTGCAGGAACCATTGACCCGCAGGCGCGCAATCATCCGCTGGTGGTGAAGTCCATCGAACTCTTCGACGCGGAGATTTGCAGCGTCATCGATCTGCGTCCGAAATAATTGGCCAGGACAGGCGAAACCTCGCATCCCGCCGCGTCGCTGGGCATCGAAACGTGTGGGGTATGATTACTCCGTCGGAAGAGGAAGGAAATCATCATGTTCAACCCGCTGAAGCTCCAGGAGATGCTTGCGCAGGCCAATCAGATGCAGGAGGAGATGCAGCGCAAGCTGAGTCAGACGCAGTTGGAAGGCGCGAGCGGAGGCGGCGCGGTTTCTGTTGTGATGAACGGCAAGAAACAACTGCTTCGGCTGCGCATCGACCCGGCTGCGGTGGCCAGCCTGAGCGGCGAGGGTCCTGATCTGGAGATGCTGCAGGACCTGATCGTGGCCGCCGTGAACGACGCCGGAAACAAGGCCGAGCAGCAGCTCACATCGCAACTCAAATCGCAACTCTCGTCCCAACTCGGCGGCCTGCTTGGCGGGCTCAACCTGCCCGGCCTGGGCTGAAGGCATCCCGCCGGCCCACACCAACTCGACCGAATCCATTCTCTACCAACACAATCCCTGACACAACGAGGTTTTCGATGCATTCACTGCGCGAGTTTTTCCCGGCTGTTTCCGACCAATCCGGCCAATCCGGCCAACAGAATTTGCAACCCGCTTCCTCGATGAGCCGACGTGGCTTTCTGCGCTCTGCTGCGGTGAGCGGTGCGACGCTGGCTGTTGCACCAGCGCTGTTTACGACCCAGGCTTCGGGGCAGGCTTCTGCTCAGGCTGCCGCCGCACCCGCGAAAGCGGACTTCGTGAGCACCAGCCGCGCCGCCGCAGCGAAGACGCCGATCACGGTGACACGGCTCTACGACAATCTTTTTCTGCTGCAGGGCGCGGGCGGGAATATGGCCGTGCAGACTGGCGCGGACGGCAAGGTGCTGATCGACTCGAGCTACATGACCGCCGCGCCGCTGATCCTGGCCAAACTCGACGAGCTGAGCAAAGACCCGGCACACCTGCTCATCAACAGCCACTGGCACGTGGATCACGTGGATGGCAACCAGCCGATGCACGCGGCGGGATTCGCAATCCTTGCTCACGAGAAGACGCGTGAGCGGCTGAGCACGCCGCAGACGATGAAGATTCTGGACATTTCGCTGCCCGCCTATCCAGCCGCCGCGTGGCCGGTCACCACCTTCCACGAATCGCTCACGCTGTGGCGCAACGGCGACCAACTCGACCTGGCCCACTATGCGCCGGCGCACACTGACACCGACATCTACGTTCACTTCCGCAAGGCCAATGTGCTGCACGTCGCCGACATCTGGTTCAACGGCTTTTATCCTCTGATCGACGAAAGCTCCGGCGGCAAGATCGACGGGATGATTGCGGCCTCGGCCCAGGCATTGACCCTCGCCGACAGCGAGACGAAGATCATTCCCGGCCATGGCCCGCTCGGCAACAAGGCGCAACTGGCGGACTATCACCAGATGCTGGTCGAGGCGCGCGAGCGCGTGGCCGCGATCAAGCGCACCGGGGCTACGGAAAAAGAGACCGTGGCGCGCAAACCGACCGCGGCTCTGGATGCGAAATGGGGCAAGGGCTTCATGAGTCCGGAGGTCTTCACCGGCCTGGTTTATCGCACGCTGCCCGCGTAAGGTGGGCAGCGATCTCAACGTACCGATCTCAAAATGCAGGAGCACCCTCGTGCAGCGTTACGCGGAACCGATGGCCAGGCTGATCGAAGAGCTGAAGAAGCTGCCCGGCGTGGGCAGCAAGAGCGCGCAACGTTATGCGTTTCACCTGCTTCGATCCACGGATGAAGACGCCGCAGCGCTGGCCGACGCGGTGCGCGCGCTGAAGGCCAGCCTGCGGCTTTGTTCGGTCTGCAACAATGTGACGGATGTGGACCCCTGCGCGTATTGCGCGAATCCGGTGCGCAACCAGCGCCTGGTGTGCGTGGTGGAGGAGCCGACGAGCATTGCATCGGTGGAGCGGACGCGCGGCTATGCGGGGGTGTATCACGTTTTGCACGGAACGCTCTCGCCGCTGCACGGAGTTGGCCCCGAGCAGCTTCGCATCGGCAATCTGCTGGATCGAGTCGAGCGCGGCGAGGTTGACGAGATCATCGTGGCCACCAGCCCGACGCTCGAGGGCGAGGCGACGGCGAGCTGGCTTGCGGCCACGCTGCGCAGAGCCTCGGCCAGCAGAGCCACGCAGCCCAGCGCCGCACAGCCCAGTGCCGCGCTGCGGATCACGCGAATCGCTACCGGAGTGCCGGCGGGCAGCGACATCGAGTACGCCGATGAGGTGTCAATGGCGCGGTCAATGGAAGGGCGCCGGGAGTTGTAGAGCGTGTTTCATAGATATCGAAGTGGCTCCGGTCGATTTCCTGAGACCCGCTTTGACTGCGGGTCTCATCCGAGACATTTTCTGGTTTTGCAGGTTTATGAAACACGCTCCAGCGCCCGAGGTTCGAGAACTTGCGGCCAAGGCCGCCTCCGGTCTCCTATAATCGTTTCGATGTCCAGAACCTCCAGGGCTATGTATTTCGCTCTCCGCAAAAATTCGCTCTTCGCTGGCTGTCGGTGCTGCCGCTGGCGAAGATTTTTCTGCTTTGCAGTCCTGTGTTTCCTTGTCTCCGCATCGGTCGCACAGCAATCGGGCGCGCAACCGCAGTCGGGCGGAATGGCAACTGGCATTTCCAGCGGCACGCCGCACAACGCGCAGTTCGACGCGCAGCATCGGCCGATCACTGCCGGAGGATTTGTGAAGACCGGCCCCATTGTCTTTGAAGACGTGGCGAAACAGGCGGGGCTGACCACCTGGAGCCACAAGGCTGGAACGCTCGAGAAGAAATTCATCCTTGAGGCCAAAGGCCCCGGCGTCGCGCTGATCGACTACGACAACGACGGCTGGCTGGACATCTACTTCGTCAACGGATCAACCTTCGATGCGCTCGACGGCAAGAGCGAGTCGCCGCACGCGGCTCTGTTTCACAACAACCACGACGGCACCTTTACCGATGTGGCGGCCAAGGCCGGAGTGACCAACGACCGCTGGGGTTACGGCGCGGTGGTGGCCGACTATGACAACGACGGGTGGCCGGATATTTATGTGACCAACTACGGGAAAAATCGCCTCTACCACAACAACCACGACGGCACCTTTACCGATGTGGCGGAGAAAGCGGGCGTCGCCCTGGGCACATGGTCCGCCGGAGCCACGTTTGGCGATTACGACGGGGACGGCAGGCTGGATCTTTTCGTCGATGGCTACATCGACTTTGATCGCAGGAACCCTCCCGTCGGCGGCAGCAAGGTGGTGGGCTACTCGCGGTGTGCCTTTCGCAGCGTGGATGTAATGTGTGGGCCGCGCGGGCTGCACGGAGAAGTGGATCACCTGTTTCGCAACAACGGCGACGGGAGTTTTACCGACACCAGCGTGAAGGCCGGAGTGAGCGACCCGGATCGCTATTTCGGCCTGGGCACGGTCTTTGCCGACGTGAACAACGACGGCAGGCCCGACCTGCTGGTGGCCGACGACTCCTCGCCGAACTACCTGTACATCAACAAGGGCGACGGGACGTTCGAGGACGACAGCTATCCCAGCGGATTTGCGGTGAACGAAGGCGGACGCGAGGTAGCGAACATGGGCCTTGCGATGGGCGATTACCTGAACAACGGCCACCTCGACGTGGCCAGCACAACCTTTGCCGACGACTACAAAGTGATGTTTGAAAATGACGGAACGGGGAACTTCACCGACGTAAGCTACAAGACCGGGATCGCGCTGCCGACGATGCCCTTTGTCGGCTTCGGCGACGGCTTTCTGGACTACGACAACGACGGCTGGCTGGACCTGTTTATCGCGAACGGACACGTCTATCCGCAGGTGGATCAACATCCCGAGTGGGGATCGAGCTATGCCCAGCGCCACCAGCTCTTCCACAACCTGAAAAATGGGAAATTCGCCGAGGTTCCGGCGGTCGAAGGCAGCGGCTTGGCGGTGGTGAGCGTGGGTCGCGGCGCGGCCTTTGGCGACATCTTCAACAACGGCAAAATCGACGTGGTAATCAGCAACATGGACGGGGTTCCTGTGCTGCTGAAAAACGTGAACCCGGACCACCACCACTGGATCGAGCTGAAGCTGGTGGGTGGTGCCAAAAGCACGCGCGACGCGGTCGGCAGCACGGCTTACCTGACCGCGGGCGGCATTCGCCAGCGCCAGGACGTGCTCAGCGGCGGGAGCTATCTTTCCTCGAACGATCCGCGGCTTCACTTCGGCCTGGGCGACGCGACGCAGATTGAAGGGGTCGAGATTCACTGGCCGGACCGAGCGGTAGAAAAAGTGAACATCCCGACCATCGACCGCATCCTGACCATCGAAGAAGGCAAAGGGATTGTGGCCGGGTTGGACGCGCCCAC
>JAJZFR010000406.1 GCA_021805265.1 Acidobacteriota bacterium
GCGAGCCAGAACGAGTATGATGATCCTCGGAAAGCCTTTCGTTTTTTCCTGGAGAGTAACCGCATGTTCCGAAAAATTGCAGCCATTGCAGCAGTCGCCACGGTGCTTGGTGCCCTGGCCGTCGTCCACGCTCCCGCTCAGGCCATGGGTGGCATGGCCGGAATGAACGCCCAGAAGACCCCAGCCAAACAGCCCCCGCTCAGCCCGCCCGCCAAAGCAGCCGTCTCGCTCGCCGGGGCTGACATCACCATCGACTACAGCACTCCTTCGGTCCGCAACCGCAAGATCTTCGGCGGCCTCGTGCCCTTCGGTACCGTCTGGCGCACCGGTGCCAACGCCGCCACCACCCTCAAAACCTCAGGCAACCTCATGATCGGCAGCCTCAACGTCCCCGCCGGAACCTACACCCTTTACTCCATGCCCGGCGAAAACGCCTGGAAGCTCATCGTCAACAAGCAGACCGGCCAGTGGGGCACCGTCTATAAAGCCGACCAGGACCTCGGACGCGTCGATCTCAAGGTCGCCAAAAACGCCGCTCCCCTCGAAAAGATGGTCATCGACTTCGAGAAGACCAGCGGCGCAAAGACCACTCTTCACATCAAATGGGACGACCTCGATCTCTCCGTCCCCGTCATGGCCGAAAAATAACCCGACCGGAAGGCCAGTGGAGCAGCATCCCTGCTCCACTGCAACTATTCCTGCTCTCGCTCGGCCTCGAGCGACGCCATCACCGACTGGATCAGTTCCTTCGCTCCGTTGATCCCGCCCAGCACCGCCTCCAGGTCCAGCCGCGGCACCGCCGGATTCCGATTGGAAACGCAGTACACCCCATGCTGCCCTGTCAGGATCAGCGCGTCCGTCAACAGGTCCAGCGCCACTGCCAGTCGCCCGCGCTCAACCCCCATCATGAACTCGTACTTCTCCAGCTCGCTGCGCTTCTCGTCTAGTATCCTGTTGCGGATGCCCATGCCATTCTGCTCCGTTCCGTGCTTCTCCCTCTCAGAATACCCGGATCGAGACCCCGTCCGGGACTCGCACCGCGCGATGCCAGCAGCCTCCCATCCACCGCCGGAGATGGTAGGCCCGTGAATCGTCCCCGCGTCCTCTCGCTTCTCGCCAGCGCCACGGAAATCGTCTGCGCGCTCGGCCTGGGCGACCTGCTCGTCGGGCGCTCCCACGAGTGCGACAATCCGCCATGGGTCACCCGACTGCCCGCGCTCAGCCAACCCGCCTTCGACACCTCCGTCTCCAGCCGCGAAATCGACCGCGAGGTCAACCGACGCATCCGCGCCGGGGAGCCCCTCTACATCCTCGACGCCGCCCATATCCAATCTCTCCAACCCGACCTCATCCTCGCTCAGCAGCACTGCGAGGTCTGCGCCGTCACCCCCGGCGACCTCGCCCGCTGCGCTCTCCACCCCGCTCCAATCCTCGCCCTCACCGCCGGAACCCTTGACGGCATCTTCGCTGGCATCGAACGCGTCGCCCTGGCCCTCGACGCTGCCGAAGCGGGCCGCGCCCTGATCGAGCACGAAAAATCCCACCTCGCCAGCCTCCGCCAACGCTGCGCCGACTACCCAAGACCGACCGTCGTCGTACTCGAATGGACAGACCCCATCTTCGCCCTCGGAAACTGGGGGCCGGAACTCGTCGATGCCGCCAACGGCGAAATCCTGCTCGGCCTCCGCGGCCAGCACTCCCGCGCCATCGCTTGGAACGAGGTCCGCCAGGCCGACCCCGAAGTCCTCGTCGTCGCCCCCTGCGGCTACGACCTCCCGCGCGCCGAGCGCGAGCTGCCCACCCTCGCCGCCTACCCCGGCTGGGACGATCTCCGCGCCGTCCGCAACCGCCGCGTCGTCTTCGCCGACGGAAACCGCTACTTCAACCGCTCCGGCATGACCGTCGTCCGCACCGCCGAAATCCTCGCTGAAATCCTCCACGGCGAAGTCACAGACAAACCAACCCAAGGCATCCACTGGCGCAACCTAACCCGCTAACTCGCTAACTCGCTAACCAGCTAACTCGCTAACCAACTCAATGAAAAAACGCGTTCTACTCTCCTGGAGCAGCGGCAAAGACAGCGCCTGGGCGCTCCATCTTCTACGCCAGCGCGACGACATTGAACTCGTCGCCCTGCTCACGACCTTCAACCAGGCGGCAGACCGCGTCGCCATGCACGCTGTCCGACGCACCCTCGTCCGCATCCAGGCCGACCGCGCCGGTCTTCCGCTCTGGGAGGTCGAGCTGCCCTGGCCCTGCTCGAACGACCAATACGAGGCCATCATGACCGGCGTCTGCCAGCGCGCTGTTCTGGAACGCATCGACCAGATCGCCTTTGGCGACCTTTATCTCCGCGATGTTCGCGCCTACCGCGAACGCCAGCTCGCCGGCACAGGACTCGAACCCATCTTTCCCCTCTGGGACATCCCCACCCGCCAGCTAGCCGAAACAATGATCGCCGGCGGCGTCCGCGCCAAACTCACCTGCGTCGATCCCAGCCGTCTCAGCCACGACTTCGCCGGCCGCGAGTTCGACCGGGCGCTGCTCGAAGCGCTCCCAGCCGACGTGGACCCCTGCGGCGAGGGCGGCGAGTTCCACACCTTTGTCTACGCTTCCCCGGCCTTTCGCCAGCCCATCCCGGTGTGCAATGGCCAGATCGTCACTCGCGACGGCTTCGTCTTCGCCGACGTCCTTCCCGAGTAAATCACTTGCTCGCCACATCCACCTTCTTCATGTTGTCGTCGGGAATGCGATCAATCAGCAGCAGCAGCGGATCCACGCCGGCCTTGTCCGGCAGCGTATCGGTCACAAACGTGTACGTCCCGTTTTTCCCCGTGATGTGCACCCGCTCGCGCGCCAGCACCGCCCCGTAGTGGTAGCCTTTCGCGGGCGCGGCCAGCGCTCCAACCTCTACCCAGTCATCCATCGGAACTTCCACTTCATTGCCTTTCGCGTCGGCCTTGTACTTGTGCGTCTCGATGGCCACGGTCACGTCGTACTTCCCATCCGCGCGCTTCTTCGCCGTCGCGCTCACGTCGCGATTCGAGAAAATCGTGATGTCCTTGAACAAATCCTGCATCAGGTACTGGTACTGTGCGGGAGTCTGTTCGCCCAGCGCATTCACCAACGCCCACGAGGTAGGGTACGGCGCGCCTTGATAGCCGAATTCGCCCAGAACTTTTCGCAGCGCCGCGTTCACGTGATCTTCCCCGATCATGTCGCGCAGGTAGTACATCACCACCGAACCCTTCCGATAATGAATGTAGCCCTGGCTCGACTCCACGCGCATCAGCGGACGCTCCTTCAGCCGCTCCGTTCCCCGCGAGCGCAGGTACGCGTCCATCTCGTACTCCAGAAACTTCCGCATCGCGTTCTGGCCGTACTGCTTCTCCATCACCATCAGCGCCGAGTACTGCGCGAGCGTTTCCGACATTGAGGTTGCGCCTTCCATGTTCGCGCCGATGAGCTGGTGTGCCCACCACTGATGCGCCATCTCGTGCGCGACAACGTAAAAGACCATGTCGATGTCGTCCGGCTTTTCAATATCCGCAATGAACCCGATCGACTCCGAATACGGCATCGTCCCAGGGAAGGCCTGGGCAAAGCTGGCTACCCGCGGGAACTCCACAATCCGCGCCTCTTTCTGGTAATACGGACCAAAGTTTGTCGTGTAATATGCAAAGGATTTCTGCACCGAATCCAGCATCCGCGGAACGTTCCACGGCTGCTGCGCCAGGTAATAGACCTCGATGTCGATCGGCTGGCCGCCGGGAGCCGTCCACGTCCGCCGCGCCACCGTGTAACTCGCCGACAGAAACGAATAAAAATTCAGCGCAATGTGGTCCAGCCTGTACTCGTAGTAGTTGCGATTGTCCTCAACCCAGGCGCGCATCAGCGACCCCGGCGCAACCGCCGTCTGGTCGCGGCTCGTACTGATCACCGTGTCCACATTCACCCAGTCCGAGTTGTTCGAGATGTACGTGTTCCCGCAATCCGCCGTGCAGTTCGCCTCCAGCGTCGGCATCAGGTCTTTTTCCTTCAACCCGAAGCGGTGCCGCACATTCGGGTCCGTCAGCTCGTTGCCCTCCTGATAACCAATCTGCGGAGTAATACTGTTGTTGATGAAACTTCCGTTCTGCGCAATCCCCGTCATCGTCGTCTGATTTTCAAAGCCCTCGGGATGCGACTCTACATCGAGCACCATCGTCCGCTCGTCCCCCGGTGCCATCGGCGTCGTCAGGTTGTAGCTGCGGAAGCCCGTCGCCTTGTCGTCCATCGCAAGCTCCGCGCCGGGCAGTGAAATCTTCGACGTGAAGTTGCGATCCAGCGTGAAGTACACCCTGGTCAGAGGCGCCGAAGTTTCGTTCCTGATTACCTCCGTCGCCTTCATCGCCAGCCCGCGCGAATGCGGATGGATCGCCACGTTGTAGCGCACATCGGTCACTCGCGGCTGCGGCAGGTTCTGATATTTCTTGTACTGCTTTTCGTAGTCTGCCTGGCGTTGCTGCGCCTGGTGTTCACTGTCGAAGTGGTTCAATATCTCGGTGTTGTAAAACACCCACGCGCCGGTCAACACAAAGCCGCACGCAGCCACAATCGCCGTCGCCTTGACCGCGCAGCAAAAACGCTGCCGCGCATTGAACAACCGCGCCTTCCACCGCGTATCCCGTCCACGCTGCCACAGCAACACAGACACCACCGCCAGCAGCACACTGAAAAATCCCCAGTACAGCGCAAACCAGTGCCACGCCGTAATCCACGGTTCAAAGCCGAAGAACTCCGAGTATGTCATCTGCGGCAGCGAGCCAAACTCCAGCATCCGCGAGGCCACGTGCAGCGGACGCCACATGAACGCGTTCGCAATCAGCACGCCGATAAAAGCAAAGTAGCCAATATATTTATTCGGCGAAACCACATGCACCAGAAATGCAAGGGCGGCAAAAAAAACAAACGAAACCATCGTGTGCCACAACAGCGATTCCGCATACAGGTCCACCTGGAATCGCGTGTAGTGATGTGCCGCCTGGATCACCATCGCCACGCAGATCACCAGCGCTTCGATGCTGGCGATTGCCACCATCAGCGCGAAGAACTTCGCCACGTAACCGGGCCACTCCGGCACTGGAAGCGCATCGTGTACCTCATCGACCCGCGCGTCGCGCTCCTCCCACACCAGTACGCCGGCGAAGAACGTGATCATCGCAACCAGGAACAGAAACAGTGTGCCTTCGATCACCTCGATCATGTGATAGGTCACCGGCCGCGAGGTTAGCCCGTAACCCGCGCTCGCGTTGAAGATCATGCCAGCAATGCAGTTCAGCAGCGCTGCCAGCGTCAGCACGATGAAGGTCACCGTCTTCATCAGCCTGCGCAGCTCGATGCGGATCGTCGCCACCAGTTGCAGCCACCGCGTCCACCCGCCATAGGAGAGCGTGAACCTAGGCTGAGCTGCCACAGCCACAATCGACTCCTCCGCAACAGCGGCCTTCTTTTTCAAAGCGCGTGACGCGCGATCCGAAAAACTGAACCGCCAGCAGGCGAACGCAAAGATCGCCGCGCCTGCCGCCATCCACGCCAGCCGATTCCATAGCAGCAGCCCGGAATACCCCAGCACCTGCGTATTCCGCTCCGCCACCGTCCAGTACTTCGTCGCCAGCGAAAACGCGTCGTTGCCGAAGGGATCGAGCATTGCCGACAACTTTTCGTTCTGCATGTTCGACTTCAGCGAGTCGGCAACAGCCTGCGCCACGATCAACAGAATCCCACCCAGAAACGAAACGATGGTGCTCCGCGTCAGCACCGCAATCGTGAACAGGATCGCTGCAATGAAAAACGTATTCGGCAGCGCGAAAAGCAAAACGCCAGCCACGTGCGCGCCCCACAACACATGCCCGAAGCGATCATGATCCGCCCACGGCATCAGTGGAGCCAGCAGCGCTCCAATGCTGATCCCGAGCATCGGTATCGTCGAAATCACTACCGCGCCAAGAAACCGTCCAAGCAGAAAATCCAGCTTGCGGATTGGCTTGGTAAACAATATCTGGTGCATGTTCACGGCAAACTCGCGCGACGCCGCCGAGTTCACAAACGCCACCGTCATCAGCAGCGTGATGAACCACATGATCGAGTAAAACTGCTGCACCACATACGGCGCGTTGCGAAACGTATTCCCGATCGCGCCGCCCACCGTAATCTGATCCGTGCTCAGCGCCAGCAGGATCAGCAGCGCCACAATTGCCGTGAACACCCACAGCATCGTCGAGCGCAGCCAGTAGCGAATCTCGAAGAAGAAAAATCGCAGCATCGTTCCGCTCCTTAAGGCATTTTCCGGAATACTGTGAACTTTCCGAAGTTCGTGGGGGTGGATTTTTCTTGAGGGAAAATCCATTCCACAGAATGGTTTTGGTTTACACCTTTCCGGAAAATGCTTTAGCGCAGCCCGGCAATGTTGGCAAAGAAGACATCCTCGAGGTCCGGCGCGACGGCCGCGAATCCTGCCTCCGGCTCACTCTCGGCGTAGACGTGAAGCTGCGGCCGGCCCGCCAC
>JAJZFR010000327.1 GCA_021805265.1 Acidobacteriota bacterium
CGCCAATACATGCCCGGCAACCAAAAGCAACGGCGCTCTCAAGAGAGCGCCGTTGCGGATTCAGATCGATCCATATCAGCTTCAGGATCGCATCCGGTTTTCAGTTGCTGCTGTGGTGCCCGGCAGCGGGCTTGTGGTGCGGAACCGGCTTCTTCTCCACTTGCAGTTCGCCTTCGCGCATGATGATCTGCGCCGGGCTTTGCGTATAGGAGTCGTAAGTCCCAACCAGGTTCTTCACGTCGGAACCGACTGCGGGAATATCCTTGTCCGCCAGCGGTACCTTCATGTTGATGGTAAAGTCCGCTTTCTTGTCCGCCTTCGCATCATCGGTCACCGCCAACTGGATCTGGCTCGCTGTTGCCGCAATCACCGTGCCCGGAATGATCGTTACTTTGTCCTTCAAAGTGGCCCACAGCTTATCCGCGTTCGCTGTCGAGGCATTCGACAACACGTATTCGCTATCGCCCATGGCATACGTCGAGAAGTCGGGATTGTCCGTCACAAACTTGTCCGCAATATCCTTCGGCGTCGGCGCTGGATCAATCTTGAAATCCGGCGGCGGGAAGACACTGGTGGCCGAGGCTGCCAGAACCGCATCGTAGCCATCCTCTTTCCCGTGGAACCGCTTGTACCAGTACTTGGCCTGCTTGTCGATCACCGGCTTGAAGCTGGCCGGGGCAAAGTTCTCAGCCCGGCTCATGAACCACACGCCATTGATCATGTCTGCCGGCTGCAACTGGGTATACGTCTGCCCCAGAACCAGCGTATCGTTCAGCGCCGGAGCAACCTTGGTTGCGTCCGGGTTCGCCGCGCTGATCATCTCCAGCTCGGTCCGAAACTCGGTGATTGCGGCCTTCAAATCCTTCTTCGAGTAAATATCGTCATAGGCAATCACAGAGTGGAAAAACGGATCCGTCGTGGCCTTCTGCTTCTTGAAGGCGTCATCCGCAACGCCCGCCGGCTTGGCCGCTACAAGCCCCTTTTGCGCCGCCGCCGCCGCATCGTCCAGCAACTGCGCCTGCTGCGTCGGATTCGATGCGGCTAGCTGCGTCGCCTGCTGCTTCTTCACAAACGCAATCAAATACAGCGCCTTGAGGTTGTTCGGGTCAAGCTGGAGGAGCCGGTTCGCCGCATCTACCGCTTTCCCCGCATCGAACTGCATGTACGCATCCACCAGCCCATTGATGACTGCCAGCTTCACCACACTGTTCGGATACGAGGTCAGGAACGCCTCGCTGGCAGACGCCTTCGCCTGGGGATTGGTCTGTGAAACTGCGTTCTGGTAAGAGTTGTACTCGGCAGGATCCTTGATGGTGATCTGGCCAGACGTGTCCTGAGCCAGCATGATGGGCGTGGCAACCAAGCCAAGCCCGACCAAAGCAAACACAGATGCGAGGAAATACTTCTTCATTCAGTGCTCCTGGGAGTTCAAGAAAATGGGTGACTTTCTACTACCCGACATCGTGAGTGCCTTGCCCTTGCAAACATCCGCCTGGCGTCTCTTCTGTTCCTGTCCACGATACGGCGATGATGGGATTATAGAAACTGAAGCGGTCCCTGACAAGCACAGAATCATTCCGTTGAATGCAATAGGCGAACCAGTTCTGTCTGCTCCGCTAAAAATGCGTCGTGACCGTGTGCCGTGATCATCTCACGATACTCCGCACGAACACCAGCTTTTTGCATCGCTTCCGCTAGCTGCTGAACATCCCGAGCCGGGAAAAGCCCGTCCGAACTGATCCCGATCAGCAGAATCGCCCCTTTGATGCGACGATACACTTCTTCCGCGTTGCAAAACTCCCGCGTCGGATCCCACGTATCCATCGTCCGCAATATCGCCAGATACGAGTTCGCGTCGAATCGCTCCGGAAATCGAGCCCCCTGGTGATCCAGATAGCCAGACACATCAAACCGTCCCCCCTGCAACCCGCCGCCATCCGCATCGAGCGACCACGGATCCTCCCCATTCCGGTTCGGATTCCGTCCGAAACGCTCCTCGAATAGCTCCGGCGATTTGTAGCTCAACGTTGCAATCTGCCGGGCCAGGGAAAGTCCTCGTCGGGGCTGACGATGGGTCAGGTACTTCCCGCCATTCCACTCCGGATCGTTCACAATCGCCATGCGCTGCACATGGTTCATCGCCAGGCCCATGGCTCCCAGCGGCGCCACACCGATCACCACAGACCGCTCCACCCGCTGGGGAAACTCGATCGCCCATTGCAACGCCTGCATCCCGCCCACCGACCCCCCAATCGTCAGCCGCAGGCGCTCAATCCCCAGCGAATCCAGCAGTCTCGCCTGCGCACGCACGTTGTCCCGGATCGAGACCAGCGGAAACTCCGGACCATAGACATGGCCGGTCTCCGGATTCACCGATGCCGGCCCCGTCGAACCATAACAAGAACCAAGCAGATTGACGCACACAATGCAGTCGCGCCGCGTATCGACAAGACGCTCTTCGATCTCCGGCGCAAACAACTCCGGCCACCACGACCCAACCAGCGCCGAGCCGGAAAGTGCGTGACAAACCAGCACCGCATTGCTCCGCGCTGCATCCAGCCGCCCATACACAGCGTAGTGCAGCGTCGGGTTCGCCAGCGTTCGCCCGCAATCGAGCAGCAGAGGCTCATCGAGAACAAAGTCCCCCTCATAGATCGGCTCCGGCGCTTCTCTGCGCGCCTTCCCTTCCGCCGCGCCGGAACCCTTCTTTTCAGCATGTGCCATTCTGCTCATTGTCCGACAAGCGACGCCGTGCTGTCTGCCGTACATTGCGCCTTCCGGGCAGTCTCAAACGCCTGCTCCAGGTCCGAGAGGATGTCGCGGACATCTTCAATCCCGACGGAAAGCCGCACCAGCTCCGGCGAAACACCCGTCGAAACCTGTTCCTCCGAACTCAGTTGCTGATGTGTCGTCGAGGCGGGATGAATCACCAGCGATTTGGCGTCGCCGATATTCGCCACCAGGGAAAACAGCTTCAGCGCGTCGATCAGCGCCTTCCCCGCGCTGTAGCCGCCGCGTATCCCGAACGTCACCAACGCTCCCTGCCCCGCAGGAAGATATTTCTTCCCGCGCTCGAAATATCGGCTGGAAGAAAGCCCCGGATAGTTCACCCACTCCACCTGCGGATGCTGCTCCAGAAAGCGCGCAACAGCGAGCGCGTTCTGGCTATGCCGCTCCATCCGCAGAGGCAGTGTCTCGATGCCTTGCAGTAAAAGAAACGCGTTGAACGGCGAAAGCGCAGCTCCCGTGTCGCGCAATCCCTGAACACGCGCCTTGAGAATAAACGCCAGAGGCCCGAACGCCTCGGTATACGAGAGTCCATGATACGAGGCATCCGGCTGCGTAAACTCCGCGAATCGCCCAGACCCCCAATCAAAACGCCCCGCATCCACAATCACCCCGCCGATCGATGTCCCGTGACCGCCCAGAAACTTCGTCGCCGAGTTGATCACAATATCCGCGCCCCACTCGATCGGGCGCAGCAGCGCCGGCGATGGCGTCGTGTTGTCCACCACCAGCGGCAACCCGTGCTCATGGGCAATCGTAGCCAGAGTCTCCAGGTCCACCACGTCCAGCTTGGGGTTGCCCAGCGATTCCGTATAAACGGCGCGCGTTCGCGGCGTAATCGCCGCACGAAGCCCCTCGAAATCGTCCGCATCCACAAACTTCACCGTAATGCCTAAGCGCGGCAACGTGTGGTGGAACAGGTTATAGGTGCCCCCATACAAGGAAGTCGAAGAGACAATCTCATCCCCCGCCCCAGCCAGCGTCGTGAGCGCCAGCGTAACCGCAGCCTGGCCTGAGGCCGTCGCCAAACCTGCCACCCCGCCCTCCAGCGCCGCAACGCGCTTCTCGAATACATCCGTGGTCGGATTCATGATCCGCGTATAGATGTTGCCAAACTCCTTCAGCCCAAACAGCCGCCCGGCGTGGTCCGCGTCTTCAAACACATACGAAGTCGTCTGGTAGATGGGAACAGCCCGCGAACCGGTCGTCGGATCCGGCACCTGTCCGCCATGGACCGCAAGGGTGGCGAAATGTTGCTTGGTTTCTGCTTTGTCGCTCATTGTTGTCTCCTCTTCAGACCGATCACCGATCTGATTTCTCTCGCTTGTTTTTCTGAGTCTGCTATCCGAACAAAAAAATAGCCCGAATCCTCATCGGAATCCGGGCCACTCTGGTTTCTTCTCGCCACGCGCTCCAAGAGCGCGCGTTTCAAGCCAGGGACGCGGACCCGCACGGCATCCGCATGCACATGCAACAAAGGTACCCGGTCTGGCTCGCTACAAACATTGTATGAAGTATCCATGCAACACTACGGTTGCGTCAAATCAAGCTGATTCCAGAACGCTCGTCAGGCAAAGAATATGGAGCGGGAGACCGGGATCGAACCGGCGACATTCAGCTTGGGAAGCTGACGTTCTGCCACTGAACTACTCCCGCCTGGGTGCAATTTTCGGACGCCAATTGCAAGGCGCATCGTAACAACTTCCTACTAATTGTACTATGTTTCGACAACTGCATTGGAGCGCTGAAGCCCGGTTTACCGGAGCGGGACTACAGCAGTCGAGGGTCAACCGAACAGACAACCGGCGGCGCTATCTGAACCTCACGGAAGCGCGGATGATGGGGATTCAGGATGTAATTGCGCTCCTCGACAACGATTGCGCTGGGCACTGCCAAAACGGCGCTTTTTCCAGCCAGCACCCAGCTATCTCCCAGACTCTGACTGGCAGTCGTGGGTGGTTGCTCGTTCCATCCTGCCGATAGGCCGGGGACTTGCACCATCTCCACCAAAGCCGCGTCAAAAGAGACGGGATAGACGTAGAACGGCGCACCGATCACAGCACTTCCACCGCCGCCTTTGATATGCACGAGAACCTCCAGGATGGCGAGTGAGCGATGCTCGGCGGTGTAGATGACCGCGGTCCCTTTGCTGTTCCATCTTCCTCCCCAATGTCTGGCACCTTGTCCTGAAAATGCATTTGCGAAGTTGGGTTCCTTCGTGATCCGGAAGGCCGAGATCAAGAGAATATCCCGTCGGCAATGCGTCCGATCAGGTCGCGAACCTCGCTGCCGCCGAACTCGGTTCGAGCATATTCTATGGGGGATGTATTGCTCAGACCAAACGCTGGCGCCATCAACCATGCGCGCGTTCGCGCCGGATCTCCATCGAAAAGGTCCAACGCCGCCTGCCAGATTTGCGCCAGACGCAGCAACTTCTCGGACTCGCGCCTGTCGAGCGCTCCAGTCTCGCGTCTGCGGGCAAATGTTCTCTCTGGCATTTCCAGGTAGTTTGCGAGTTGCTGCTGACTGATCCCGGTTGCTTCCAGAAAACGCTTCGTCGAATTCCAGGAAAGCCCGGCATTCGCTGCACGGATGAGCGCAGAAGTATCCATGCTCTTCAACCCGAGCACAGTTCCGATTCGCGATCTTCCTCCTGGAATCCGGTGCGGAACGAATGCTACTGCAGATTTGTCTGGCATGTACATATTTTTATTTTAGTCCCGTTCTGCCAGAGTGACGAGGAAATTTTCAAACATGGCAGGACGGCGAGCGGAAGACCGACGGGACCGCTCGCAGCAGCGAAAGGCATGGCGCGCGCGTTCAGCGAGCGGGCGTTGTGGAGTGCGGCTGCATCACGGTAATGTGTGGGCGGGTCGGGGATTGGCTCGTTTGAGACTGGAGCTGGTGGCTCACCTGCTCTACCTCGCCAAAGACGCGAAGGAAATTGCCGCCCAGTATCTTGTCGCAATCCGCAGCCGAGTAACCCCGCGCCATCAGCGCTGCAGTCACCTTCGGAAGGTCCGCAGCCGAATCAATTCCCTGCGGAAGCTGGCCCATCACGCCGTCAAAATCTGTCCCTATGCCCACGTGGTCGATGCCCGCAACCTTGGCAATATGGTCGATCTGGTCGATCAGATCGGAAAGGGGTGGTCGCGGAATGCGGTCGGCTAGCTCACGATCCACCTTCTCCATATCGCCGTAGGTGAGCGTCTTCCCTTCCGCCTTGAACCTGTCTTTGAGCGCCTGCTCTGCTTTGAGCACCTCATCCCTCTGGGCAAGCTGCGCATTGCGATAGTTCTGCGAGATGAACCCCGAGTAGAAGTTCACCATCACCACTCCGCCCTTGGAGTCCGGACCACCCGACCGGGCGATTGCGCGCAGCATGTCATCGGTCATGTTGCGTGGAGCATCGCACAACGCCCGCGCCGCCGAGTGCGATGCAATCACCGGAGCGCGGCTGATCACCAGCGTTCGATAAAAAGTCTTGTCCGAAACGTGAGAGACATCGACGATCATACCCAGGCGGTTCATCTCATAGACAACATCCTTGCCAAACTCGCTCAATCCCTCCTTCGTGTGTGGCACAGAAGCATCGGTGTCGTCCCCGGAAGAATCAGCCCACCCGTTCGAGTTCGACCATGTAAGCGTCATGTAACGAACGCCCAGGTCGTAGTACATCCGCAGCAGCGCCAGCGAGTGTTCGATCGAGTGGCCGCCCTCGATCCCCATCAGCG
>JAJZFR010000068.1 GCA_021805265.1 Acidobacteriota bacterium
GTGCCGCGCGTTTCCAGGCCGACCGATTGGGCTGCGGCTTCGTCCTGGGATTGCCAGTCGAGCGTGTTATCGTCGCGGCCGTGACGAAAGTGAAGGAAGCATCGGGCAGCGGCGAGAAAATCAAAGGCGGATTCGGTGTCTCCGTGTGCGCTTTGCCAGCCGCGTTCGCTGGTTCGCTGCTTCGGCCACTCTTTGGTTTCCTTCAACTGAAAGAGCAACGCAAACCACGGCGCGAGGTGATAATCGCGCAACCCTCCGGGACACTCCTTGAGGTTGGGTTCGAGGTGGAAAATCGTGTTTCCGTAGCGGGCGTGGCGAGCGCGGGCAATCTCACCCAGCTTCTGGGTAATCTGATTCCATTCGCTCAGAAGAACGCCGGGGAAAATCTCCTGACGCAATTTTTGATAGAGGGGGAAATTTCCGGCGAGAAAGCGGTGATCGAAGGTGGAAAGGGTAAATTCCAGATTGTCGCGGTCAAAACGTGAGCACTCTTTGAGGGTGCGCGAGGCCGGGCTGGCGCGCAGGCCAATATCCCACATGGCCTGGATGATGGAACGAATTGCGCTCCGCGCGCCCTTCTCCGTCTCTTCGTCGAAAAATGCAAACAGCATATCGATGTCGGAGTGGGGGAACATATCCTTGCGTCCATAGCCGCCCATGGCCAGCAGGACGACCTTGGTGCCTGCATCCTCGCCCATCGCCCGTCGCCACAACTCGATGACGATTCGATCCACCATCGAGGTGCGTCGGCGAATTGCGGCAGTTCCGTCGCCGGTGCGCTGGTAGTTCTGGCGCACCAGTTCCATGTCGCGCAGATACTGATCTCGAAGGTCGTTGACTGCCAGCAGGCCTGTTTCCATCAGGGTTGTCGAGTTCTCGCGGAACCGGGATTGTAAGGATGTCTTTTTCAGGATAAGCGATAATCCTCGCAGGCACGTGCTGGCCAGCGCGAAAACATCTGGACCAACCATGGGTGGGAGGCGCGGACCCGTGTTTCGCCGGAGCAGGTGGGTCGCTGCGGGAGGCTGAATATCCCGCGTTCGATCTTGCGACCTGGCGCATTGGCTGGCTGGAACCGGGAGCCAGCGGAACGGAATGGTGGAGCCGAGTAGAAAGCGGTTCCGTCGCTCCGCCGCGTACGGGCAGGTGACTTATGGGCACCATTGACCCGACGCGCCTGGGCGAGCCATTGGGTTGCGAGGGTCAGAGTGCGGATTCGCCGTGCTCGTCGTTGCGGATGCGGATGGCTTCGTCAATGTGGGTGACGAAAATCTTGCCGTCACCGATCTTGCCGGTGCGCGCGGCACCGATGATGGCCTGGATGGCCTTTTCCTTGAGCGCATCGACGACCACGATCTCGAGCTTGATCTTGGGCAGCAGATCGACGGTGTACTCCCGCCCGCGATAAAACTCCGTATGGCCCTTCTGGCGACCGTGCCCCCGCGCTTCGAGGATGGTCATGCCTTCAATGCCCGCTTCGAGCAGCGCATCCTTTACCGCATCCAGCTTCGAGGGCTGGAGAATTGCTTCAATCTTCTGCATGGATTCTGAAACCTCGTGACAAGAATATAGCGTTTTTATGGCGTTGACAGGCTATCAGGTTGCCCCAGGGATGGTCCGCGTATCCTGAACGGTACTGTTTACGCGGATCCATGGCTGGCCAAAGTGGAAAATCCGGAGGATTTCGGGAACTCGCACTATTGCCCGAAATCGTAGCCTTCTTCGCCGTGCTGGGACAGATCCAGCCCGGTTGTCTCGTCCTCCTCGGAGACGCGCATTCCAATGGTTTTGTCTACCACGAAAAGCAGAACCAGCGTACCGACGATCGAGAGTACCCAGGCAATGGCGATGCCGACGGACTGATTGAGAAGCTGGTGCCAGTTGCCGTCCAGACCGCCTGTGGGCAGCATGTTGCCGTGCGCGTCCTTGCCGAAGATGGGGTTGATGACGGCGACGGCAAAGATGCCGGTCAGGATGGCGCCGAGAGTACCGCCGGCACCGTGCACGCCGAAGGCATCGAGGGAATCGTCGTAGCCGAACCAGTTCTTGACGCGGGTCACCATCTGGAAGCAGAAGGCTCCGGCGATGAGGCCGATAATGAGCGCAGGGATGGGTTGCACGAAGCCGGAAGCCGGAGTAATGGCGACCAGGCCCGCGACCGCGCCGGAGATGGCACCGAGGGCGGTCGGTTTTCCGTTATGCAGCCACTCGGCGATGGTCCAGGAGAGCGCCGCCGCCGCCGCCGCGAAGTGAGTGGCGACGAAGGCCGAGGTGGCGAGCGATCCGGCCGAGAGCGCGGATCCGGCATTGAATCCGAACCACCCCACCCAGAGCATGCACGCGCCAACCATGCTGAGTACCAGGGAGTGGGGCGGCATCGCCGTCTTGGGGTAGCCGATGCGCTTGCCAAGATAGAGCGCGGTCACCAGCGCGGAGACGCCGGAGGTCACATGGACCACCGTGCCGCCAGCGAAATCGAGGCAAGGGAAGCGACCGCCGGAGGCATTGAGGAACCCGCCGACGCCCCAGACCATGTGCGCCATGGGGCTGTAGACCACCAGCGACCAGAGCGTGAGGAAGACGGCCATGGCGCTGAACTTGACGCGTTCGGCGAAGGCTCCGGTAATCAGGGCCGGAGTGATGATGGCGAACATCAACTGGTAGACCATGTAGGTCTGGTGAGGGATGGTGGCCGCGTAGGCGGGATTTGGGTCCAGCCCGACCCCGTGGAGCAGAAAGTAGCTCAGGCCACCGATGAAGCTGTTGCCAGGGCTGAAGGCCAGGGAGTAGCCCACCACTGCCCACAACACGGTGATGATGCCCATCATGGCAAAGCTCTGCATCATGGTGCCGAGCATGTTTTTGCGGCGCACCAGACCGCCATAGAAGAGAGCCAGTCCAGGGCCGGTCATCATGAGGACCAGTGCTGCCGAAACCAGCATCCAGGCGTTGTCGCCAGCCGACTGGGCACCGGCCACGGCGGTCTGCAAGGCAGCTATCTGAGCCTGGGTTGCGGGAGCGGAAGCGGACGCGGCTGTTTGGGCTATTCCCGCCGCTGGCGCAAGCAGGGTAAGCGTGAAGGCTACCAGGGAATACAGCAAGGGCGCAGGCGCCCGGAGAAACGAATACTTATGTAACATTTGGTTGAATTGTAACCGTGAATACGTTGAATCGCGCTGGAAAATTTCAAAAAATCTGGCGGGTAGGCGCTCAGGGCGAGGTCGTGACGATCACAGAGGAGGGCCGGGTTGTGTTACCAGGCACTGGAAGCTCGATGCGGAGGAGCAGCCAGCCAGATTGAATCGACAACCTGCTGACTTCAGTGACAGGATTGCAAGTGTCGGATGAACGGGAAACAGCAGTTCTAATTTTCTCTCGGCAACAGGGGTTGGATACTCCGGAGACGGTGGTAGCATGGTCCGTGTTGCGCCGCCCAGGCTGCGCGACATCCGAGGACTTTGCCGATGCTCTGGAACCGATCCATACCTCGCGCCACAGTGATTCCGGTACTCGCTTACCCCGATGCAAAGCAGGCTGCGGCGTGGCTCTGTGAGGCCTTCGCGTTCAGCGTACGCTTGCGGGTAGACACGCACCGAGTACAACTGAACGTGGGGGATGGCGCGGTGATCGTAAGAGAGCTTCGCCCGTATGAGACAGGCGCTCCCCTCGGCCTCGGCCACTCGATCACCATCCGCATCGAAGACGCCGACTCTCATTGTCGCCGCGCCCGAGAGCACGGCGCTCAAATCCTTCAGGAACCATTCACCTATCCCTATGGCGAGCGCCAGTACACTGCCCAGGATCCCGCAGGCCATTCCTGGACCTTCTCCCAATCGGTGAACGACCTGTCCCCGGAAGACTGGGGCGGAATCGGAGAACAGCTTTAGCCATTCTGGCACTCGGGGGAATGCTTGGCCACCTGGAAAGCCTGAATTCGGAGGGATCGAATCGCGCGGAACAGAAGCAACCGAAATTCGCTCGCTTGCGTCGTATACTGTACTTATGGCGGAGAATAGCGGGTTCGTTCCAGGTGCAGCATCGGCGACTGACAGGTCGGGCGACCGGTATCTGTTTGGTTCGCTTGAAAGCAGCGGTTTGAACCGCGGCAAGGTTCAGGAAGCCACCTATGGTTTTGACCAGCCGGAGGGCGTTTTTCTCACCTCGCTCGACTTTGCGGTGAACTGGGTGAGGAAGAACTCGGTCTGGCCGATGACGTTTGGCCTAGCCTGCTGCGCCATCGAGATGATGTCCATGGGAGCATCGCGCTTCGATATAGCCCGCTTCGGCGCGGAGGTGTTTCGTCCCTCGCCGCGCCAGTCGGATTTGATGGTGATCGCGGGCCGAGTGTCCAACAAAATGGCTCCGGTGATCCAGCGGCTTTACGAACAGATGCCCGAGCCGAAATGGGTTATCTCGATGGGCGCGTGCGCCACTTCGGGCGGTGTATTCAACAATTACGCCTTGGTTCAGGGCGTGAACCAGATTATCCCGGTGGATGTCTACGTCCCTGGTTGTCCTCCCCGGCCCGAGCAGTTGATCTACGCGATTACGCTGCTCCAGGAGAAGATTCAACGGGAACGCGGGAGTCTTCGGAAGACGTTGAATCTGGAATCATGATCGCGGCGTTTGGATATTTTTGTTTCAAGGACTGAGACGGGGAGCTTTCGCGGTTGACGAAATCGGCAACAGAGGCGAAAAAATTTTTCAGAAGAAAATGCTGATGTGTTAAGTTTAAGCTGCTATACATCGCTGTCAGGTGCGCAGTTTGAAGCAAAATTGCCCCCGTTGTTTTGCGGAACTTGCAGTCCATCATTAAGAGAACCCCAGGTCACATACTGTGAGTCGGGAATGTTTGCGGAGGATTGAATGAAATCTCATGTATTGAAATCGATCGCCTTAGCGCTGGCGATTACGGCATCAAGCGCAGGAGTTTCCGCTCTTGCCCAAGGCAAAATGGCGGCGAAGCAGCCGGCTGATGCGAAGGCATCGCGCTGGGATATTTTCGCCGGCTACAGCTACCTGGCTCCTCACGGTACCGTCACGACGCTTCTGCCCAATGGACTGACTCAGTCGTTCAACTACAAGTCGATCAATGTGGGCGAAATCGTCAGCGGCGCGTACTTCTTCAACCGTTACCTGGGCGCTCAGGTCGAATCCGGCATCCACGAGTACTCGAACGGGAACAGCAACAATGACGGATTCACCACTTTCTCCGGTGGTCTGATTGCCCGTTACCCGACCGGGGACATCACTCCGTTTGTGCACGCCTTGGTGGGTGGTGCAATCGTCGGTGGTCCGGAGCACGAGCCGTACAAGCTCGGCCCTGCGCTGACCATTGGCGGCGGCATGGACTACGAGACTCCGCTCTTCAACCACCGCCTGGCCATTCGTCTCTTCCAGGCCGACTACATGTACATGCATGCGGACTGGGGTCCGGTGGTGTACGGCGGTCGCGCCAATATCAATGCGGCACGGCTGAGCGCGGGCCTGGTCTACCACGTAGGCTCGATTTATACGCCGCCGGTAACCCTGGCCTGCTCGGTCAACGGGCCGAGCACCGTCTTCCCTGGCGAGCCGATCAGCCTGATGGCGACGGCTGGCGCGCTCAATCCGAAGAAGAAGGCGACCTACACCTGGAGCGGTGAGGGCGTCACTGGCATGGACGAGAAAGGTACGGTTGCCACGGCAAACCTGGCACCCGGAACCTATACCGCCAAGGCCAGCGTCTCGGAAGGGCCAAAGGCCGGTCAGTCTGCGGATTGCACCTCGAGCTATACCATCAAGGCATTCGAGCCGCCGACGGTTAGCTGCTCTGCCAACCCGACCACCATCAAGCCGGGCGACACCAGCACCATCACAGCAACAGGCGTAAGCCCGCAGGGTCGTCCGCTCACCTACAGCTACTCGGCATCGGCTGGTACTGTCAGCGGATCGGGCGCTTCCGCTACCTACTCCTCGGCGGGTGCCCCCAGCGGTGCCTCGACGGTAACCTGTACAACGACTGACGACAAGGGCCAGACGGCCACCTCGACCACTACGGTGACCATTGAAGCTCCTTATGTTCCGCCAGCGCCCAAGGTCTCCTCGCTCTGCTCGCTGAGCTTTGACAAGGACACTCGTCGGCCCACCCGCGTGGACAACGAAGCCAAGGCCTGCCTGGACGACATCGCTCTCACGCTCCAGCAGCAGTCCGACGCCAAGGCAGCCTTGGTCGGGAACGCTACCTCCAAGGAAAAGACTCCGCCGAAGCACATGAAGAAGCATGCGATGGTCGAAGACTTTGCCTCGCAGCGCGCGGTCAATGCCAAGGATTATCTGGTTACCGAGAAGGGTATCGATGCCTCGCGCATCAGCACCTACACCGGTACGGATGATTCGCAGAAGGTGGATGACTACCTGGTGCCATCGGGGGCAACCTTCGATGTATCGGGAGCCACACCGGCGACGGATACGGTCAAGGCTCAGCCTCGCAAGGCACTCGCCATGAAGAAGCACAGCAAGAAAAAGGCGAGCATGTAAC
>JAJZFR010000101.1 GCA_021805265.1 Acidobacteriota bacterium
CTGCGACCAATGGTACAGAAGTTTGTCGGGCGCTTCCCTACTCCACGGTGACGGATTTGGCGAGGTTGCGGGGCTGATCGACGTCGCAGCCGCGGCGGACGGCGATGTGGTAGGCGAGCAGTTGGAGAGGGACGATTTCGATGAGCGGCAGGAGCAACTCGGGCGCGTGGGGAATGAAGAGAACATGCTCGACGAGGTCGGCGATCTCGCTTTGGCCATTGATGGCGACGGCGATGACGCGCCCGGAGCGGGCGGTGACCTCCTGGATGTTGGAGAGGGTTTTTTCATAGCGCAGTCGCGAGTCGGGGTCGGTGGGGTCCTGGGTGGCGAGGACGACGACGGGGAGCGACTCGTCGATGAGGGCGTTGGGACCGTGCTTCATCTCGCCGGCGGGGTAGCCTTCGGCGTGAATGTAGCTGATCTCCTTGAGCTTGAGCGCGCCTTCGAGAGCGATGGGGAAGTGGATGCCGCGGCCGAGGTAGAGAAAATCGCGCGCGTGGGAGAAGGATTTGGCAAGCTCTTCGCACTGGGCGGAGATGGGGGCGAGCATCTCTTCGATTTTGGCGGGGATTCGTCCGAGTTCCTCGACCATGTGGAGGAGTGCTTCGTCGGTGATGACTCCCGTAGCCTGCGCGAGGTAGAGGGCAAAGAGAAAGAGCGCGGTGATCTGTGAGGTGAAGGCTTTGGTGGAGGCGACGCCGATCTCGGGGCCGGCGTGGGTGTAGATGGTTCCGCTGGCGGCGCGGGTGATCATGGCGCCGACGACGTTGCAGATGGCAACGGTTTTCGAGCCGAGGGCGATCATCTCGCGTTGTGCGGCGAGTGTGTCAGCGGTTTCGCCGGACTGGGTGATGAGCATGCCGAGCGCGTGGGGGTTGGCGATGGGCGAGCGGTAACGATATTCGCTGGCGTAATCGACCTCGACGGGGATACGGGCGAGGCGCTCGATCATGTATTTCCCGGCGGTTGCGGCGTGCCAGCTTGTGCCGCAGGCGGCGATGTTGATGCTGGTGATGTGGGCGAGTTCCTCGGCGCTGATGCCCATTTCGGCGAGGAAGACACGGCCAGAATCGAGCGAGACGCGACCGAGCGTGGTGTCGCGAATGGCGCGCGGCTGCTCCCAGATTTCCTTGAGCATGAAGTGTTTGAAGCCGCCTTTTTCAGCCTGGATGGGGTCCCAGGTGATGTGCTGTACCGGGCGCTCGACGAGGTTGCCGTCGAAGTCGGTGAGGGCGACGCCGGAGAGGGTGAGAATCGCCATGTCGCCGTCGTTGAGGAAGTAGAGATTGCGGGTGTGGTGGAGGATTCCGGGGACGTCGGAGGCGACAAAGAACTCGTGTTCGCCGAGGCCGATGACGACGGGCGGACCGAGACGGGCGGCGACGATCTTGTCTGGTTCGCGGCTGGAGAGAACGCCGAGTGCGAAGGCTCCGGTGAGCCGCTTGACGGCGCGGCGGACGGCTGCTTCGAGCAGGATGGGCCGGCCCGATCGGTCGGCCTCGTTCTGTACCTGTTCGATGAGGTGAGCGATGATCTCGGTGTCGGTTTCGGTGACGAAGACGTGGCCCTGAGCGGTGAGTTCTCGCTTGAGCTCGAGGTAGTTTTCGACGATGCCGTTGTGGACGACGACGATGCGTCCGGAGCAGTCGCGGTGGGGGTGTGCGTTCTCTTCGGTGGGTCGTCCGTGGGTTGCCCAGCGGGTGTGGCCGATGCCGTAGGTTCCGGAGACGGGATCGAGGCGCAGAACCTCTTCCATGTTGCGGAGCTTGCCGGGAGCGCGACGGATGGAGAGCTTTTCCTTGCCAGGGCTGCCGACGGCGATGCCTGCGGAGTCATAGCCGCGATATTCGAGGCGGCGCAACCCCTCGACGATGATGGGGACGACCTCACGGGAGCCAACGTAACCGACGATTCCGCACATAGGGTTGATTGTAGTGGGTCGCGGGGATGGGTGGATGGCGCTTCGAGCTGCAAGGGCGCTACCTGGGACACGGGACGTGGCTGGGGTATCTGGATTTTGCGCACGCAATGGCCGGGCCGTGGCAATTGCACTGGGCAACTGCGCCGTGGATGACCCTGCTGGTGGTGTGGATGCTGACCGGGCTCGCGCTGTGGATTGCCGCAGCGCATGGAGAGCGCGTTGATTACTGATGTAAATCGTGCGACGGATGGTCAGTCAGGCATGGAGAGCGCGGCCCACATCTCCCCGCAAAGAACGCGGGTAGATATGGGGCACCCACATGTGTGGGCTTATCTGAATTCACATCCTTACCCACATGTGTGGGCTTATCTGAATTCACATCCTTATCCACATGTGTGGACTTATCTGAATTCACATCCTTATCCACATGTGTGGGCTTATCTGAATTCACATCCTTATCCACATCGGTGGGCTTATCTGAATTCATATCCTTATCCACATCGGTGGGCTTATCTGAATTCACATACGCATGGATCGCGCCGCAGCGCATGGAGACCGCGTTGACTACTAATTTTTCGCATCCGCGCAGGGATTTTTCGTCCTCTTTTGCGGCCGTAGTTTGGAAGGCATGGAGGGAGTCGCGTGGGCGGTTTCTTTCGGCGCTGGTGTTGCTGGCTTCGCTGGTGGTGTATGCGGTGTTGAGTAGTCCGGGATTTCTGGCGCGCTATAACGCGCGCTTTCCCGACCAGCCGCTGCTCTATTCGGCGTATGTGTGGAGTGGTCTGTTCCACTACGCGCTTCAGGGGTTGTGGGTTCTGGCGGCGATGGTTGTCTCACTGGGCGGGCTGGCAAGGGAAAAGGCCACGGGCGTGGCGCTGTTTACGCTGGGACTTCCGGTGCGGCGAGTAGACCTGTTCCTGATCCGCGCCGGAGTGGCGTGGGCTGAGGCGATTGTGCTGGGGCTGGTTTCGGCGCTGCTCATTCCCATGCTCTCGTTGCTGGTTGGCGAGCGCTATTCGAGTTTTCAGGCGCTGGCTTTTGGTGCCTGGATGAGCATGGCGGGGTTGGTGATCCTCGCTTTCGGATTGCTGCTTTCGGAGCTGTTCGAGGGGGAGTTTACTGCGCCGGTGGCAGGGCTTTGCGGCCTGGCAGCGGTTTTTCTGAGTTACCGGTCGCACACGCTGCGGGGATGGAATATCTTCGACGCGATGAGCGCGACGGGATCGATTGCCCCGAGCAGCGAGTTGCTGACCGGAGCACTGCCGTGGGGGGATATGGCCGTCTGTCTACTGGTTTCCTGCGGACTGCTTGTTGCCGCCGGGGTAGTGATCCGGAAGCGCGATTTCTGAAGGGTAATGCGCGAACGATCAGATGCCCTGGTTTCCGGGAAGGTCTACTCTTCGATGCGGTAGGTGAATTCCTCGATGACGGTGTTGGTGAGGACGTCGCGGGCGATGCGCTCGACCTCAAGGCGGGCGGCGTCGATGGACAGGCCGGGGGCGAGGGTGAGGGTGAAGAATTTGCCCTGGCGGACGCCTTGAACGGTGGAGGTGCCCATCTTGCGCAGGGCGTTCTGGATGGTCTGCCCCTGGGGGTCGAGCACCGAGGTCTTCAGAGTGACATAGACATAAGCCTTCATTTCCCGTAATTATAGTAGTCCGAGAGATGAAATTGTCTGGCGAGTTTGCTTCCCCTCGGAGGAAGTCGTCGATTTACCCCAGAATGAGAAGAGTCAGGAGACGAATACCCCATGATTAATTACCTTGAACTGCCGGTTGGCGACAAAGCGCCGGAGGTTTTTCGCGCCGTGATCGAGATACCCAAGGATGGTACGAACAAGTTTGAGTACGACAAGGAATTGCATGTATTCAAGCTGGATCGGAATCTTCATTCGCCGGTGCATTATCCGGGCGACTACGGGTTTATCCCATCGACGTTGAGCGATGACGGCGACCCGCTGGACGTGCTGGTGCTGGTGCCGACGCCGAGCTTTCCGGGTTGTGTGCAGGAGGTGCGTCCGATCGGGCTGCTGGAGATGCTGGACCAGGGCGTACTGGACGAAAAGGTGCTGGCGGTGGGGAAGAACAATCCTCGCTACACGGACGTTTGGAATTTCACCGATGTGTATCCGCACATGATCAAGGAGATTACGCATTTTTTTGCGATCTACAAGGATCTGGAGGGGAAGCGGGTCGAGATCAAGGGCTGGCACGATGCGTCCTATGCGCGGGACCATGTGTTGCGGGCGATGAAGCAGTTCAACGATAACAAGGCGAAGAAGCAGGAGTAGCAGAGCGGAGACGACGAGGGCCGGAGCGCGATTGCGTTCCGGCCGTTGCTGTTTGCGGGGATGATTATTTCTGCGCGAGTGCCTGGCGGATGGCAGCGTCGGCGAGGGGGTTCATGATGGCGTAGCCGGCGGAGTTGGGGTGGACGCCGTCCTTGCTGAGGTTTGCGGGCAGGCCGCCCGCAGGGTCAGCCATGGCGGACCAGTAATCGGCGTAGACGAGGTGGTGCTGAGCGGCGTAGGCCTTGATCCAGGCGTTGAGGGTTTTGATCTTTTCGGCCGGCGCGAGGCCGGGATGCCAGGGAAAATCGACTGCGGGCAGAACAGAGCAGAGGACCATGGGAATGTGATGGACCTCAGCGAGGTCGGCCATGGAGGCGATGTTGTTTTCGGTGTCTTCGAGGGTCATGGGGCCGGTGTTAGCGGCGATGTCGTTGGTGCCGGCGAGGAGCAGGACGACCGAGGGCTTGAGGTCGATGGCGTCCTGGCGGAAGCGCAGGAGCATCTGTGGGCTGGTCTGGCCGCTGATGCCGCGGTTGATCTTGACCCATGCGCCGTCGCCTGGATTGGCCGGATTGGCCGGATTGGCCGGATTGCCCGGATTGGCCAGATTGGTCGGGAGGGTTGGAGTGACGGGTACGCCGTCGTGCTGCCAGTTTTCAGTGATGGAGTCGCCCATGTAGACGATGCGCTGTTCGCCGGGAGCCGGCACTGGGAGCGCGGCGTCGATGGCGCGGAAGCGGGCCAGCCAGGGATAGTCTTCGAGGAGCTGGCGGTTGTGCTGAGTAGTCCAGTCAGTGGCGGGCGCGGCAGGGGTGGGGTTGGCTGGCTGCTGTGCGCAGGCGGCGGCAGCGAGAGCGAGGATGGATAGGCAGAGCAGCGAGCGTGGCATGGGTTCCCTTCCAAAGCGATTTACCGGATAAGCAATTTACGGGATAACCATACCGAGCGAGCGGTGGGGCGCGCAAGCGGAAGCGCGAAACAGGCAGGTTGGGATCAGTCGGAGTTGGATTTGAGGGCGCGGTGGCCGATGTCGCGGCGGAAATAGATGCCCTCGAAGTGGATGAGGCGGATGGCCTGATAAGCGCGGTCGAGCGCCAGGCGCAGGGTGGGGGCGTGAGCGGTGACGCCGAGGACGCGTCCCCCGGCGGTGCGGAGCTTGCCGTTGGCAAGGACTGTGCCGGAGTGGAAGACCTGGACTGCGTCGAGGGCAGCGGCAGCATCGAGGCCGGTGATTTCGAGGCCGGAGGCGTAGCTTGCGGGGTAGCCGCCGGAGCTGGCGATGACGCAGGCGCTGGCACCGGGCTTCCAGCGTAGTTCGACGCGGTCGAGCGTGCCGTCGATGGCGGCTTCGAGGGCATCGACGAGGTCGCTGTCGAGGCGTGTGAGAATGGCCTGAGTTTCGGGGTCTCCGAAGCGGGCGTTGAACTCGAGGACCAGAGGGCCGCGCGAGGTCATCATGAGACCGATGTAGAGGACGCCGACGAAGGGTGTTCCCTCGTCGGCCATGCCGCGGAGGGTGGGCATGGCGATGTGGCGGACGACCCACTCCTGCATGGCTGGGTCGAGAATCCGGTCGGTGGAGTAGACGCCCATGCCGCCGGTGTTGGGGCCGGTGTCGCCCTCGCCGATGCGCTTGTGATCCTGAGCGGGCGCGAGAGGGGTGGCGTGGGCGCCATCGCAGAGACAGAGGAAACTGACCTCATCGCCGGTGAGGAACTCCTCGATGACGATCTGGCGCTCGCCGCCATCGTCGGTGCCGAGCAACTGGCCGCTGAAAAGCCCCTGAGCGGCCTCGAGGGCGGCGCGGCGGGATTGGCAGATGACCACGCCTTTTCCGGCGGCGAGACCATCGGCTTTGACGACGATGGGAGCGTGGAAGAGTTCGAGAGCGCGCTCGACCTCAGCGGGGTTGGCGCAGACGGCGTAGTTGGCGGTGGGAATCTGGTGGCGCTGGAGAAAGCGCTTGGCGAAGGACTTGCTGGATTCGAGCATGGCGGCGGCCTGAGTGGGTCCGAAGACACGGAGGCCGCGGGCCTGGAGCGCATCAACGAGGCCGAGAGCGAGCGGCAGCTCGGGGCCGACGATGACGAGGCCGGGAGCTTCGGAGAGCGCAATCTCGACCATGGCGTCGAGGTCGGAGAGCGAAACGGGCAGCAGGCGGGCAATGGAGGCGATGCCGCCGTTGCCGGGAGCGCAGACGACCTCGGAGACGCGCGGACTCTTGCGCATGGCCCATGCGAGAGCGTGTTCGCGACCGCCGGAGCCGTAGATGAGTACTTTCATGAGGACCTCGG
>JAJZFR010000044.1 GCA_021805265.1 Acidobacteriota bacterium
ACCATCTCTGGCCCTTTGGACGCGCCAACAGCCATCGCTCCGTGACAATACGCGCAGCCCTTGTCGCGAAACAGATCGGCTCCCGCCTGTACCTTCTGCTTTTTTGAAAGCGACAGCGCTGAAGGGGAAAGAGTCAGCGCACAGACCAGAAGGATCAGCGCCGAGGCAGTTGGAAAAGAATTCTTCATCATGGGCAACATTTCCAGTGTACAGAATGCCGCCGCGCTGGCCCGCATTTTCTGTGCTTTGTCAAAAAGGCTTCCACTCTCCGATACAGCGCAACCATGCGGATCGGGAGCAGCTCTCGATTGCGTCGCGACTCGTTACATCCCGCCGCCCGAGATGTACGTGTACTGAATCTTCTGCGGTTTCTGCGCCGCGTCGCCCGTCAGGTCGTGAACATGCCAGGGAACGCTTTCGCTCACCACCTCGGGATGCTTGCGCAGAAATTCCAGCGCATACACCGAGGACGTCGGGTCGTCCTTCTCGTCGGCAAAACGTGCCGCTTCAAAGCTGGCCTTCGTGCGTTCGCCCATCCGCCGATAGAGAATCGCCAGATTGTAATGCGCCGCCAGATCGTCCGGGTCAACCGCCTGCAACCGTTCGTAAACCTCACGCGCCTTCGGGTAGTTGTGTTCCTGGTAGTAGCTGAAGCCAAGCTCCCGCAAGGCATCCTTCGAGATCGGATACTTCGCCAGAACAGCGTCCAAATCGACTATCGCCTGCTCCACCTGGCCTTCGTTTCGCTCGACCAGCGCGCGATAGTAGAGCGCCCGCGGATCGCCCGGCAAAAGTGTCAGCGCCTTCGCCAGATTGGGCCGCGCGTCGTCATATTTTTCCCACAGAATCTCCACCAACGCCATGTTCGTGTACACGTCGGGATAATCCGGACGCAGTGCGGCCACTCGTTCAAAGGCATGCACCGATGCCGCATACTGCTGTGCGTCCAGCAGCGCAATGCCAAAGTTGTTCCAGCGCATCCACTCCGGATTCTCCTCGGCTCCCGGCTTCGTCGGGCCGTTCGCTCCCAGCGCAAACGTCCGCGTCGCTGAGGTCATATCCACAATCGGTTCCGGGTAGTGTTTTTTGTTCATCGCGAAGTCGATAAAGTGCTGGTTGAAACGCCGATACCTCACCGTTGCCGTCACCGCAATCGGCCCCACAACATCCTGAGGCACCCGGAAGCGATAGCGTACAAGCTGGCTCCGCCCGGACTGGATGGTGTTGTTGTAGGCCAGCACCCGGTTATGCCATATCTGGTGCAGGTCGTTGAACTCGCCATTCTTGTTGATGATCCGGTTGGTGAACGAGTGCGCCGAAGGGTCCAGATAGCCGTCCGGCTGCAGGTAGCCGCTCTCGACCAGCGTCTTCCCGCTCCCGTCCTTCACGGTAAAGTCCACCCACGACTCGTAAAAGTCGCGCTGCTCGGGAACATGCGAGTGCGCCGCGCCCTTGTTCTGGATCACCACGTCTGCCACCAGCGTCTCGCCCGCCGCCATCGAAAAATTCGTCAGACCCAACGGCGCAATCAGCACGGAGTCACTCCGCGTCGCCCCCGCGCTCTCATCTTCCAGCGCAAAAATATCCACATTGAAGACGCCGTTCTTCAGGAACTCGACCGTCTTCGCCGCCTGCTCGTCGAAATGAAAATACTGCGGGATCAGAGTATTCGCACCCACCCAGCGATGGCTCACCAGCTTGCCGTCCTTCGCTCCGTAGTCCGACGAACTCGCGGGCAGCGCGTCGCTCTTCATGTGGCAGGTCTGGCACGTTGAAACCACGTCCTTGCGATAGAAGGGAAGGGGTGACTCCTTCCCGAAGCTCGACGCCTGCCACTCATCAAACAGCCCGAAGGCGCGCAGCCATTTGTAATCGTCCATGGTGCGCGGCAGAGCCGCCTTGTGGCAGGCCGCGCAGAACTCCGAGGTGTGCAGCAGCGGGCGCATCACCGCCTTCGAGTGACGGTCCAGGTGCGCGAGTATCTCGCTGTCCGGAACCGGCGTCGTGATCGGCTGGCCTTTCTCGTCCACCATCACCGCCGGGATGCCCATCACGTAGCTGCCCGTGCCCATGTTGATCGTCGAAGTGATCGCGTGACAGGTCATGCAGGTGACGCCTTCGTCGGCGAACGGGCGCTTGCGCGGCATTCCCTGCGACAGGTCCCCCGAAAGCAGCGCAACCGGATTGTGGCAGCCCTCGCAGTGCCGCGAATACTGCACACCTTTCTCCGCGATCAGCATGTTCACGTTCTTCAGATACCACGGCGAGCGAAAGCTGTTCGAGTGCGCCGACTCTCGCCACTGGTGGTAGCTCTCCTTGTGGCAGTGGCCGCAGTACTCGGCCGTCAGAAAACTCTTCGGGCTGTAGAACTGCCCATTGGTCGTCGTCGCGTTCGAAGGCAGAAAGGGATGCTCCTTGCCAAAGGCGAAGTTGTAGCGGCCCGCCACGTGCTGGTCATATTGCGTCGGCGGCACATCCGTCAGTGCAGTCGCAGCGGGCGTCGAAGCCTGTCCAGGAGCTGCGCCAAAGACGCCTTCCTCATCGGTAGCGGGAACCGCGTCGTAGCCAGCCCCAGTCTGTTGCGCTGGTTTTGTCTGTGCTTGCCCGCCACTGTTCTGGCCACCACTGTTCTGGCCTGTCGCAGCATGAACCGCCGCCTCCATCGAGCCAGGTAACTCGGCCGTCAAGCCAACCAGAAGCAATATCGCGGAAGCCAACCCCGCAACCATCGCGCAAGCGCGTATTCCAGCCGCAGATCGCGCCTTCGCACGAACCATTGCAGCCGTAAAAAGTCGAATCAATGCATGCATGCGAACATGACCCCCTGAGCGCACGGGGAATCGCGCCGGTTTTGAAGCACAGAACCCCATTCTGCGCTAGCCTAACAGCCTCCTCGGCAGGTTTGTCTTCCACCTTTGGATGGAGAGAAAACTATGCGTTCAACCTCACCCGCGCCGCTTCCATTTTTCGGATAGTGGGATAACCGAACCAGGAGGCAACTCAGGCAGTAGCGCGCCGAATGGGGAATCTTTTACCATGGAGCGCGAAGAAACATATCCGAACCGGGATCGGATACTCTGCCCGGTCAATGCACGCAGACGACCCAGGCAGGCGCAAGCTGGTACGGTAGTGAGTGGGGCAGGCTAGACAATCGAACCGATTGCCAACTCAATCTGGACACACAAACCATGGCGACAGGTCTTTACTTTCCAATACTGATTCTCTTCCTCGCGGCGCTCGGCTTTGCCATGGCCCCGCTCTTGCTGGCCCAGCTTTGGGCGCGCCTTGTCTCCCCGCCCAAGCCCAACGCCATCAAAAACGCCATTTACGAGTGCGGCCTCGAATCCAGAGGAGACGCCTGGGTCCAGTTCCGCTCCGGCTATTACCTCTACGCCATCATCTTTCTTGTCTTCGATGTCGAGGCCATTTTCCTGCTGCCTTTTGCGGTAGCCTTTACCGGCCTTGGCGTCAGCGCCTGCCTGGCCATGCTGGTCTTTGTTCTGCTCCTGGCCGAGGGGCTTGCCTGGGCTTGGGCCAAAGGCGTACTGACCTGGGCCTGATGGCGCGCGAAACCGTACGATTTGAATTGCTTACCAAATGGGGAGTTGTGGATGGCTGCTGAACCGGAGTTGCAACCGGATTTGAAGATCGAGCTTGGCAAGCAGGGAGTCTTCGTGACCACCCTCAATGAACTCTACAACTGGGGACGCAAAAACTCCGTCTGGCCCATGCAGTTTGGTCTCGCCTGCTGCGCCATTGAGATGATCGCCACAACCATGGCCCGTTACGATCTCGCCCGCTTCGGAGCCGAGGTCTTTCGTCCCTCGCCCCGCCAGGCTGACCTCATGATCATCTCCGGCACCGTCACCAAAAAAATGGCACCCCAGGTCGTCCGACTCTACAACCAGATGGCCGAGCCGCGCTATGTCATTGCCATGGGTGCCTGCGCCATCTCCGGCGGACCGTTCAAGCAGGGCTATAACGTGCTCAAGGGCATCGACCGTTACATTCCCGTCGATGTCCACATTCCCGGCTGTCCGCCGCGCCCCGAGGCATTGATCCACGCCTTCATGACCCTCCAGAAAAAGATCGCAGCCCAGCCGCTCACCGGCGAAGATCGCCCGCGCCATCTCGATGCCGAAGCCCAGGGCGAGTTTCCTGTTCCCGTGCCCGGCGCTCACGACCTCGAGCCGCCCGTTAACCGCCTGGTCTGGCCGCTGCCCGCCCCAGCGACTGATTTAACGGCTGCTGCGGCAAAGGAGCCGGCATGAAGTCCACCGAGCTGCTCCTCGACGAACTCAAGTCTGCATTGCCCGGCGTCGAAATCGAACTGGTCATGAACCCCAGCGTCTCCGCCCAGCATTCCCTGCGCGTCGCTCCCAAGGACGCGCTTCGAGTCGCCGCCTATCTGCGCGACGTTGCGGGCTACGACTACTGCTCCAACGTCACCGGCGTCGATTGGCTGGACAAGGAGACAACGGAAAAGATCAGGACCACGAAGACTGTAACCAGGACCGTCGATGGCATCGATGGCATTGCACAGGCAGCCGAAGAGATCGTCGAAGAGACTGTCAAGCGCGTCGAGCCGGGCTGCCTCGAAGCCGTCTATCACCTCTACTCCATGCGCCTTGGACCCACCGATCCGCATCCTCCAGTGGTGCTGCGCATGCGCACCCTCAACCGCATCGACCAGGTCGAGTTGCCCTCGCTGACCCCCGTCTGGCGCGCTGCCGAGTTTCAGGAACGCGAAATCTTTGACCTCTATGGCATTGTCTTCACCGGCCACCGCGACCTTCGCCGCATCCTCATGTGGGACGAGTTCGAGGATCACCCCATGCGTCGCGATTACGTCGATCCCGACGACTTCGAGTACGAGCCAACCCCCCACGACGAGGTGCTCAAGCGCGCCGAAGAATACAAGGCCAGCCTGGCCGCCGAATTGCCCGTAGGAGAGGTGCGATGAGCGCCACCGAATTGCCCGATCTGAACACATTCCTGCCTCCGATGATCGAGCCGGAGGGCGACCTGCTCGAGGTCGCCATGGGCCCCCATCACCCCTCGACCCACGGCGTCTTCCGCATGGACGTGGCCCTCGACGGAGAGCGCGTCATCCGCCTCAAGCCGGTCTTCGGCTATCTCCATCGCAATCACGAAAAGATCGCCGAGAAGACCACCTATCTCGCATCCATGCCCTACACCGACCGCCTCGACTACTTCTGCTCGATGACCAACAACTGGGCCTACGCGCTGGCCGTTGAAAAGTTGGCTGGCATCGAGGTTCCCGAGCGCGCCGAATACATCCGCGTCATCACCGCCGAACTCACACGTATCCAGAACCACGCCAGCGCCGTCGGCTTCCTCATGCAGGAGATGGGTGCCAGCGGTACGCCGCTCATGTACGCCTTCCGCGAACGCGAAAAAATTCTCGACCTCTTCGAGTCGCTCAGTGGCTCGCGCATGATGTGCAACTACATGCGCTTCGGCGGCTGCCGCGTGGACCTGCCCGCCGGTTGGATCGAGCAGGCGAAGCAGATCGTCGCCGGCCTGCCGCAGTTTATCGACGAGACAGAAGCCCTGCTCACCGGCAACGAGATTCTCATGGCCCGCTCCCAGGGCGTCGGCGTACTCCGGCCAGACCTCGCCGTCAACGCGGGCGTTACCGGCGTCATGCTGCGCGCGACCGGCGTCAACTACGACCTGCGCAAGGTCGATCGCTACGGCATCTATGACAGCTTCCAGTTCCGCGTACCCCTCGGCGATCACGGCGACATCTACGACCGCTACATGCTGCGTGTGCTCGAAATGCGCGAGTCGGTAAAAATTCTCGAGCAGGCGCTGCCCCGGATTCCCGCCGGGCCGATCCTCGATCCCAAATCCAGGCCGCGCGGCTTCCGCCCCAAACCCGGCGAGGCCTACGGACGCATCGAAGCGCCCAAGGGCGAGCTGGGCTTTTACCTCATCAGCGACGGCTCCGGCAATCCCTATCGCTATCGCGTCCGGCCGCCGTCGCTCATCAACCTGACCATCCTCGAAGACATGTGTCTGGGGCAGAATGTGGCCGACGTGGTGCTCATCTTTGGCAGTGTGGACATCGTCCTCGGCGAGGTTGACCGCTAATGAAAACCCCTGCAATGGAGGCGCGATGTTAGGCGAGGGAATGCTGAAAGGCCTGGCCGAGACGGCTAAGAACTTCGCAGGCAGCTTTGTCTCTGCCGAGAGGCTCACCACGGTCGAGTACCCCGAGCACCGTCTGCCCGCCATTGAAAACACCCGCGACTTCCCATTCCTCGTCTATGATGGCGACGACTCCATGGCCGGGCTGCGCTGCGTCGCCTGCCAGATTTGCGAAAAGGAGTGTCCGCCCAAGTGCATCTACATCGTCAAAAGCGCGGACAAGAAGCCCGACTACGTCGGCAAGCCCCAGTTCTATCCGGCCCGCTTCGACATTGACATCTCCGTCTGCATGAGCTGCCAGATATGCGTCGAGGTCTG
>JAJZFR010000247.1 GCA_021805265.1 Acidobacteriota bacterium
CGAGAGCGGCCGCGACCGCCGCGCTCGGCTCGCCCTGGTAACGGAACAGCAGGTCCACATTGGTCATAGGAACATCATAGCAACGGATGGGTTGAATGGGGGATCATCGCTCGAGCAGCTTGAGATAAGCGTTCACTTCGGGACTGCTCCAGTCGGTTGCTCCGACAAACTTGCGGCGGATGACGCCCGAGCGATCAATGGCGTAGGTTTCCGGCCACATGTCGGTATGGAATTTTTCGGCGGCGGTCTGGTTGGGGTCGCGGACGGTGGTCAGGTCTACGCGATGATCGACGAGGAACTGCTTGTAGGCGTCGGCATCTTCGTCGATGCTGATGGCCAGGATGTCGATCTCGGGGTGACGATGGTGAAGAGCTTCGAGCGAGGGCAGCTCGAGCAGGCACGGCTCGCACCAGCTTGCCCAGAAATTGACCAGGACCGGCCTGCCGCGATAATCGGCGAGATGGATGCGGGTTGCGCCGTCTGTGACGGTGAAATCCGGGGCGGGGCGGCCAGGCTGGGAGGGATGATTGCCACGGTCGCAGGCGGTGAAAACAAGGCCCAGCATGGCCACCGCAGAGACACCCAACACTCGCCGAATAGGAAATGCGCTCACCTGCCTATAATACGGAGCAATGGTCAAGGAATGCACCCCTGGTATCTCACCAGAGAAAATGATGCGTTTAAGCGTGATCGTGCCTGCGCGCAATGAGGAAGATTGCCTGGCGGCTTGCCTCGGCTCGCTGGTGGCCCAGTCGGAGGCATTTTTTTTGCTGGGCGAGGACTGGGAGCTGGTGGTGGTCGATGACGGATCGAGGGACGGTACGCGGGGGATTGCCGAAGGGATGGCCGGGGTCAGGGTAGTCGATCCGGCACCGCTCGCCGGGGGCTGGACGGGCAAGGCGAATGCGTGCTTCAGCGGGGCGCAGCGGGCGCGCGGGGAGTGGCTGCTGTTTACCGACGCCGATACAGTGCACGAGCCGGGGAGCCTGCGGCGGGCGCTCGACGAGGCGGAAAAATTCCAGGTTGGGATGCTTTCCTATTCGCCGCGGCAGCGGGTCCGCGGGCTGTGGCAGCGGGCGCTGATGCCGCTGGTGTTCTCAGAGCTTGCGCTGGCCTATCCGCCGGAGAAGGTGTCGAACCCGGAGCTGCGACTGGCGGCGGCCAATGGGCAGTTCCTGCTGATCCGCAGCGATGCATACCGGGCGCTGGGCGGCCATGAGGCGGTCAAAGGGGAAATTCTGGAAGATGTGGAGCTGGCAACGCTGGCCAAGCGGCGCAAGGTGGGGCTGCGCTTCCGCTACGCCGCCGACGCGGTGAGTACGCGGATGTACCGGACCTATGGCGCGATGGTGGAGGGGTGGACGAAGAACCTGGCGCTGTTGTTTGGCAACAGCCTTGCGCTGGGGGCCTGGCGATTGCTGGACCTGGCGCTGCTGATCGGGCTGCCGGTGTTGGCTGGGTTGTACTGGCGGGCCGAGATTCGCGGGCTGCCCTGGGTGACTGCGGGCTGGCTGATTGCGATCCTGTGGCTGCGCACACTGTGGCGGTTCTATGCCCGCGTGGCGCGGTCGAACTTCCCTGCCCTCGATTGCGCGCTTGCGCCGCTGGGGCTGCCGCTGTTTGCCGCGCTGCTATGGCGGAGCTGGTATCACAGGAAGGTTCGGCGCTCGGTGCGCTGGAAGGGTCGGGAATATAGCGCATGAGCCTGGTTTGAGCACGCTATGACGGAAACTTAATGTCCGGCATTCAAAAATGGATGCCGTCGAACAGAAGAGTGCGCGAAATTGACCGTGTCGATGGAAAACCTGAAAATATGAAACCTCAACAGTGTCCCAACATCCTACACTCGTAAGAGTCCGCAGCAAGTGTCAAAGCAGATTTGACCAGGCCAGATTTGACCAAGCCTGATTTCACCCAGGCCAGATTTCACACAGGATGGATTTCACACAGGATGGAGTCGATGATCCAGCTTACCCGTCGAGCCACATTTTCCGCCTCGCACTACTACTGGAACCCGGCCTGGACGGAGGCGGAGAACTTTGCCGTGTTTGGCAAATGCGCCAATCGCAGCGGGCACGGGCACAATTACACGCTTGAGGTTGGCGTGGCCGGGGAGGTGGATCCGGTGACGGGATTTGTTGTCGATCTGAAATGGCTGAAGGACGTGATCGAGCGTGAGGTGATCGAGGTGTATGACCATCGACATCTGAACCTGGAAGTTCCCGAATTTGCACACGTAATCCCGACGACGGAAAACATTGCCGTGGCGATCTGGAATCGTCTCAAGCCGATAGTGGCACAAAGCGGAGCGTCGCATCTCACCACCATTCGCGTCTATGAGACGCCGGAAATTTTTGCCGAGTATCGGGGAGAATGACGATGAATGCAAGCTTTTCCCGCCGCTACAGCTTCAGCGCCAGCCATCGGCTACACACCGACGCGCTGACGCCGGAGGAGAACCACACCGCCTTTGGGAAGTGCAACAACCCGCACGGACACGGGCATAACTACGTGGTCCAGGTGACGGTCGCGGGACCGATCGATTCCGAGACCGGCATGGTGATCGACATGGCGGCGCTGGACCGGACGGTGCAACGGACGGTGCTCGATCGCTTTGACCACCAGAATCTCAACCATGATCCGCTGTTCGGAGTGAGGGAATCCGGCGGCGCCTCGAACCCTGTATCGAATCCTGTATCGACTCTTGTATCGACGACGGAAAACCTCTGCATCGAGGTGTACCGTCTGCTGGGGGCTGCGCTCGAACCGGCGCGGCTGGAGCGCATCCGCATCGAGGAAACGGAAAACAACTTCTTCGAGTACACCGAAAAGGACTCTCATTCCCCGTAGGCGCGGCAAACAAGCGGCGTGATACGGAACCGGCATTTGGACGTTAGACCCAATCGAGGGAACCCAATCTCACTGCCCGGAAGTTATTGAACGGGCCAAGGACAAACACATGGCGCATGCAATGGTAGTAACGAAGTCTCCCAAATCCGTGGCGGGACTACACGAAGCCAGCACGATGCTGGTCGAGCGCGAGCCAGTCACACTCGGCGAATTTTCCACGCAGGAGCTGTATCGGGAGCTGATCGCGCGGATGCATGAAGACCCGAGCCGCGACGGCCTGTTGGCGACGCCGGGGCGGGTGGAAAAGTCGATGGCGTTCCTGACCAAGGGCTACACGCAGAACGCGACGCAGATTCTGCGCGGGGCGATGTTTGACGTGGATTACGACGAGATGGTGATGGTGCGGGATATCGAGATGTTTTCGCTGTGCGAGCATCACATGCTGCCGTTTTTCGGTCGGGTTCACGTGAGCTACATTCCGAACGGGAAGGTGATCGGGTTGAGCAAGATTCCGCGGCTGGTCGAGGTGTTTGCGCGGCGGCTCCAGGTGCAGGAGCGGCTGACGCGGCAGATTGCGGACGCGATTCAGGAGGCCATCGAGCCGCGCGGCGTGGGCGTGGTGATCGAGGCGCGGCACATGTGCATGATGATGCGCGGGATCGAAAAACAGCAGTCCACGACGGTGACTTCGGCAATGGTTGGCTGCTTTCGCGAGCAGCAGACACGGGCCGAATTCCTGTCGCTGGTGCGTCAGCCGGGCAACAGCAATCTGTAGACCGCCTCAGCTTCCTGTCCGCTTCAAGCCGCTGGCTCGAAGCGGACACACGGGAACCGTTAGAGTAGTAAGGTGAACGGACTACTGGTTATCGACAAGCCCGGGGGCATGACCTCGCACGATGTGGTCTATCGGCTGCGCAAGATTACAGGCGAGCAGTCCATTGGGCATCTGGGGACACTGGACCCGATGGCAACGGGTGTTCTGCCGTTGCTGCTGGGGCGGTTTACGCGGCTGGCGCAGTACTTTTCGACGGCGGAAAAAACCTACACAGGCTCGATCCGCTTCGGTTTCGCGACGGATACCTACGACGCCGAGGGCGTGCCCGCCGGTCCGGCGCTTCCCTGCTCATTTTCGCTCGACCAGGTGCGCGCGGCGGCGAGCCGCTTTCATGGCGAGATGCAGCAGACGCCGCCAGTGTTTTCCGCCAAGAAGATCGCCGGCAAGCCGGCCTACAAGCTGGCGCGGGCGGGCAAGCCGGTCGAGATGAAGCCGGTGGCGATTCGGATTCTTGACTTTCGTATCGATTCGCTCGACGGCGACACGGCGGAGTTCGGGATCACGGTTTCGGCGGGCGGCTATGTTCGCTCGGTGGCGCACGATCTGGGCCAGGCGCTGGGCTGCGGCGCGCACCTGAACAGCCTGCGGCGGACGCGCGCGGGATGCTTCGGGCTGGAGCAGGCGCACACGCTGGAGTCGCTGGGCGCGGAGATTGGCGCGGCTCTGATTCATCCGCGGACGCTGCTGCCGGAGATGCCTTCAGTGAGCGCGGACTCGATGGCGCTGGGACGGATGCGCAACGGCGGTCAGGGGAATCTGGCGGAGTTTTCCGACGCTGAACTGGTGAAGGTCTTCAGCGGACAGGATGACCTGGTGGCGATTGCGCGGCGGATTGCGGGGACGCTGTTTCAGCCGGTTGTTGTGCTGGGGTGATGCCTGTTGACGTCGTGGGGTGTAAGGTCATCTGCACGATTCAACCCAAGGAGACTCTGATCAAGTACGAACATTCCCTCAGCGGCTAAAGCCGCATTGCGACGCCTGGACTTATGGCAGGACTAAAGTCCTGCCCCTTCCATAACCAGACTGAATCAGAGGTTCCCTAGAACAGGCGGAAGTTGACCTCGACGTTGATCATTACGGGGACAGCCTTGCCCATTTGTTTATTGAAGGCGGGCCGGAACTTGTACTGGCGGACGGCTTCGAGGGCTTTTTCGTCGAGGCCCATGCCCAGGGAGCGGACGACGTGGACGTTCTGGGGGTTGCCCTGGGCGTCCACGATGAGGCCGATGAGGACGGTCCCTTCGTACTTGGCGCGGCGCGCTTCGTCGGAGAACTCGGCCTCGACGGAGTAAGTGACGACGGGGGCGGAGACGCCATTGCCGACGCGATAGACGCCGCCGCCGAGATTGCCGCCGGAGCCGGCACCGACGCCGTTTCCGGAGCCTGAGCCGAGGCCGCCGCCAGCACCGGAGCCCATGCCGCCGCGAGAGCCTTGGCCATTCGAGAGGACGACGTTGTTGGTCGAGCTGAGCATGCCGATATTGGGCAGGGCGGGATTATCGGGCAGCTTGATGGTGGGCTGGATGTTGATGGCCGGCTCGATGGCGAGCTTGGGGTGGTCATTGCGGATGACCTGCGGGGTTACGATCGGATTCTTCTCGATCTTTGGCAGGCGACCTTTGATGGGGTTGACGAGATCGTGGTCTCCGCCACCGCCGCCGCCGCCGATGGCTCCGCCCTTGGGGGTAACCGGCTTCCAGGCGGGGATGTCGATGTTGCCGAGATCGATGAGCTTGGGGGGCAGGGCCTTGGCGATCTGGTGGCGGAAGGCGAAGAGAATGATGAGGAGAAGGCCGATATTGATGCCTGCGGAGATGGCGTAGGAGAGCGGACTGCGCTCGGTTGCCAGAGGGTCTTTGACCGGAATGGGCTTGCTGGTGAGCTCGAGCGGCGGGAGCTTGGGCGGAAAGAAAATGTCGTAGAGGTTGTCGTACAAGTCTGCAAAGAGGCTCTTCTGTTCAAAGGCCCTGCCGAGCAGCGCATCCAGCTCGCGCTCCGACTCGCGGGATTCGGTGGCGCCGGCTTTGGGCAGCGTGGCGTTGCGCGCGCGGTAGCTCTCGACTTCCGCTTCCGGTGGATTCATCAGATCATTTGCCATAGTTCACGCATTGCTGTCTCTGGACGAACAAGCGGCAATTTGTTCACCGAGATTTCCGGGGCACACAAGGCCGTCATTCAGTATCGTTCAGGAACATCAATCTTTCTATTATGCGGGAGCGCTGGCCTTGCTGTCTTGCCGCGCGTAACTCTGACTTCCACAGGCCACTCTTTCACAATAGACGAACGGAACGGTCTCAGGTCACCGGAATTTTCGATCCCCCGGCATTTACACTTGGATTTGGACATTCCGAATCGATATTATGCAATCCAAAGACCGCACACCCCTCAAGGACTCCCCGATGCCTGAGCTTAAAACCACGCTCACCCTGCCGCAGACCGACTTTCCGATGAAGGCGAATCTGCCCCAGAATGAGCCACTTCGCCTGGCCCGCTGGGCAGAGATGGACATTTATGGCCAACTCCGCAAAGCCTGCGCCAGACCGATAGCAGGGCAACCCCGCCCGAGCTATCTACTCCATGATGGACCACCCTACGCCAATGGTCCGCTCCATCTTGGCCATGCGTTGAATAAAGGCTTGAAGGATTTCGTGGTCAAGTCGAAGACGATGGCGGGTTACGACTCGCCCTATGTTCCGGGTTATGACTGCCACGGGCTGCCGATCGAGATCAAGGTGGATGAGCAGCTTGGGAGGAAAAAGCTGGAGATGCCCGCCGGAGAGGTGCTGGCGGCGTGTCGCGCGTATGC
>JAJZFR010000299.1 GCA_021805265.1 Acidobacteriota bacterium
GGGGCTGCGGCGGCTGGCTTGGCTGGGGTTGGTCTGGCTGCGGCTCTGCCGACGGCGGGGCTTGCCGTGCCAGAGCGGAGAAAGCTGCGCTTCGGGGTGAATTACACGCCGCGCCGGAAGTGGTGGTACTGCTGGGAGGACTGGGACCAGCAGGCGGTGCTGGATGACCTGGAAGGCGTGGCCGGGCTGGGAATGGACCACATCCGGGCGCAGTGCCTGTGGCCGATCTTCGAGCCGGGGATCAATGTGGTGAGCGAGCGGGCGGTGGAAAATCTGCACGGGCTGCTGGAGGCTGCGGACCGGTGCGGCCTGGATGTCGAGGTCACGGTACTGAACGGGTGGATGAGCGGGCTGAGCTTTCTGCCCGCGTGGACGGCTCCTCTCGCACGGCATGAGCGCAGCGCTGACTGGAACATCTTCACTTCGCCGGGGGTTCTGGCCGCGCAGAAGCTGCTGTTCGAGCGCATTGCCGGAGCGATTGGCGGCCATCGGCGGTTTCTGGGATTTGATATTGGCAACGAACTGGGCGTACTGATGACGGGGGCGAATGCGGTGACTCCTGCGCAGGCCGACGTCTGGGCCAAAGAGATGCTGGAGAGATGCGCGGAGGTTGCGCCGGGGCGATTTCATGTAAACGGAGCCGACCACTCGCACTGGTTCGCAGATTTTGGTTTTTCGCGGGCTGGGTTGGCGAACAGCGGCTCGGCAACGGCGATCCACTCGTATATCTACTTCGACGGGGTGCTGGAGCGGTTTGCGTATGATTCGCGGGAGGCGAGGCATCTGGCGCTCTATGAGGTGGAGTTGGCGACGGCCTACCAGCGCGATCCCACGCGCCCGGTTTGGGTTGAGGAGATTGGGGTGGGCGACAAGGAGATGCCAGCCGCAGCGAAGCCTGAGTTTATGCGGCACACGGTGCACAACTTGGCCGAAGCGGGCAATTTGTGGGGAATTACGTGGTGGTGTTCCCATGACATTGACCGTGGAATCGCGGGCTTCAGCGACTACGAGTACACGCTGGGGCTGTTGGACGGGAAGAATCGCCCGAAGCCGCTGGGGAGGGTGTTTGCCGAGCTTGCTCGGGAGCTGCGGGCGAGGGGCGCCGAGGTGATGGCGGGAAGAACGGCGCTGGTGATTCCCGACACCGGGTTGACGAGCAAGCCGTGGCCCGCTGACTGGCGGTATGCGTCGGCGTGGATGCGGCTGATGGCGGCTGGGAAGCGGCCTGCGGTAGTGGTGGCAAGTCGCGCCGGGGATGCGAGCTATCTGCGTACACGGGGGATCACGGAGCTGGTTCCGCTGAGCGGGGCTTGAGTTAAAGTTATGCCTGACTTTTTATCTGGACTCTGTTGATGTTTTGAGATTTATCCGATTGGAATCCACTGCACAAGGAGGTTGGGAGCGAGACCCAAGGCAAGCGTGGCGAGGGCGATGAGAACCAGCACTGTCATCTCGACGAAGCTCACGGGAATGGGTTCCGGATGGGCGGGGGGGAGGACGTAGGCGCGTTTGAGCACCTGTAGGTAGTAGTAGAGCGAGACGGCGCTGGCGGCAACGGCGAGGATGACGGCGGCAAGGCTCCAGGTGTGCGCGGAAGGCGACTGGAGAACGGCGGCAAAAAGATTGAACTTGACCCAGAAGCCGACCAGCGGGGGGATTCCGGCGAGCGAAAGCAGGAAGAGCAGGAGCGTTCCGGCGAGGATCGGGTTGCGGGCGCTCAAGCCAGCGAAGGCGTCAAGACGGTCGGAGCCGGGACGGTCAGAGCCGGGACGGTCGGGGCTAAATCTGTCGTGGCCGGATTGGCGCTCGACGATGGCGACGACGGCGAAGGCTCCGACGGTGGTGAGTGCGTAGGTGAGGGCGTAGAGGAGGACGGCCTGGTTGCTTTGGGGGGAGTGGGCGCTGATGCCGAGGAGCATGTATCCGGCGTGGGCAATGGCAGAGTAGGCGAGCAGGCGGCGGACGCTGGTCTGGACGAGAGCGGCGAGGTTGCCGAGCAGGATGGAGGCGGCGGCCATCGCGAGCAGCACTTCGGTCCAGCCTGGCGAAGGGATGAGCGCGGCGGTGACGGCGATGAGGACGGCGAAGCTGGCGACCTTGGAGCCGGAGGCGATGAGCGCGGCGACGGGTGCTGGCGCGCCCTGATAGGTGTCTGGTGCCCAGAGGTGAAACGGGACGACGGCGACTTTGAAGCCGAGGCCGACGGCGACGAGAACGAGGGCCACGAGGGCCAGTGGGGTTGTGCCGGTGGCGAGCGCGGCGGCAATGCCGACGAGGCTGGTGGTTCCGGCGATGCCGTAGAGGTAGCTGAAGCCGAAGAGCAGGAAGGCTGCCGACATGCCGCCGAAGAGGTAGTACTTGAGGGCAGCTTCGGCGGAGCGGGGCGAGGATTTGCTGAAGGCGGCGAGAACGTAGAGGGAGAGGCTCAAAAGCTCGAGAGCGACGAAGATGAGCAGCAGGTCTCGGGCGGCGGCGACCAGCATCATGCCGGTGGTCGAGAGCAGGACGAGAGCGACGTATTCGCCGGGGTTGCGGGTGAAGCGCGAGGTGAGGCCGAGCACGAGGACCAGCGCGGTGAGGGCAAGGATGCCCGCCTGAGCGGCTGCGACGACGGGCGTGGCTACCAGTGCACCGTCCATGACGGAGGCGGTCGCCGGATGGGCGATGAGCCAGGCTAGCGAGGCCAGGCAGCCGAGGACGCCGAGCACGGAGGCGGTGGTCATGCGTGCTGCGTGAGCCGCGCGACGGGCCGGAGTTCGGAAGAAGCCGAGATCGACGACGAGGATCAGGATGGAAGCGATCTCGAGGATGGACTCAGGGAGGGTGATGGCGAAGAGCTGGTGGATGGCGTCGAGGTTCACAGGCGGCCTCCGGTGAGCAGCGTGTGGGGCAGTGCCAGCACGGCGGGGGTAATGGCATCGAGCAGCAGACGAGGATAGAGGCCGACGGCGAGGCTGGCGGCGAGCAGAAGCAGAACTCCGGCTTTTTCCGCCCAGGTGATGGGTTCAAAGCTGTGTTCGGAGGCGTCAGGAGTATGGGGCGCGGCGGATGGGGCGGGAGCGTCGGTGAAGAATGCACGCTGCATGGCGCGCCAGGTATAGGCGACGCCGACTACGATGCCGACTCCGGCGACGGCGGCAAACCAGGGGAAGGCCGTCCAAGCGCCGATCAGTACCTGTAGTTCGGCGATGAAGCCGCTGAAACCGGGCAATCCCATGGAGGCCATACCGGCGAGGACGAAGAGCCAGGCGGCGAAAGGCATGGACTTGCCGAGATGCATTCGGCTGAGAGCGTCGAGGTCGCGGGTGTGGGCGCGCTCGTAGACGATGCGCCCGACGGTGGCAAAGAGCAGGCCAGCGAGGATGCCGTGGGAGAACATCTGGAGGACGGCTCCATCGAGGCCAATCTGGCTGAGGGTCATGAGGCCAAGAAGAACCAGGCCCATGTGGCTGACGCTCGAGTATCCGATGACGAATTTGAAGTCGTTCTGGACGAGGGCGACGGCGGCTCCGTAGACGATGCCGATCACGGCGAAGAGGGCAAAGACCATTCGCCATGAGCCGATGCCGAGGAAGCTCCATCCCCAGGGGTCCAGGCCGTGCGGGAAAAGCGTCATGGCGACGCGGAGGCAGCCGTAAGCGCCCAGCTTCATGACGACGCCGGCGAGCAGCATGGAGGCAGCGGTGGGCGCGGCGACGTGGCCGGTGGGCGCCCAGGTGTGGAAGGGCCACATGCCCGCGAGAATGGCGAAGCCGACGAAGACCAGCGGGAAGGCCCACATCTGGAAGGCGACGGGAAATGGATACTGCGCGAGGGCCTGGAGGTTCATGGAGTGACCGCCGGAGACGGCGTAGGCGGCGAGCAGACCGACCAGTACCATGGCAGAGCCGAGGAACGAGTAGAGCGCCAGCTTCATGGCGGCATACTCGCGGCGTGTGGATCCCCAGATGGCGATGAGGAAGTACTTGGGAACGATGGCGATCTCGTAGAAGACGAAGAGCAGAAAGAGATCGGCAGAGAGAAAGACGCCGTAAACACCGCCGATGAGAGCGAGGAAGAAGGCAAAGAACTCACTTGTGCGGCGGGCGATATTCCAGGAAAAGAGGACCCCGGAGACGGCGGCAAGGCCGGTGAGGAGCACCAGAACACGGCTGATGCCGTCTGCGGCGAGGGTGTAGCGGATGCCGAGAGATGGTATCCAGGCGCAATCAGCGATGAACGCCGACGAAGCGGGCGAGAAGAAACCGAGGAGCGCGACGCTGAAGCCAGCCAGAGCCGTGACGAGAGCGACGGCGCGGGCCAAAGCCGGCGTGGCTTTGGGCATCAAGGCGAGCAGCAGCGCTCCGGCAAAGGAGATGTAGATGGTGAGAGCGAGCATTAGAATCTCCACCCGGCAATCCAATGCACCACGGTCGGGTTGACCGTGCCCAGGATGAGTTGAGGCGCAAGGCCAAGCAGCAGCATGAGCGCGAGCGCCGGAGCGACCAGGACGCGTTCGGCGGTGGTCAGGTCGGGCATGGATTGATAACGTTCGTTGACCGGGCCAGTGAAGACGCGCTGGATCACGGTGAGGATGACCGCAGCGGTAATCAGCAGGCCGAGCACAGAAATAGTGGCCGCCAGCCATGCGAGGGGAAAGACGCCGCGAAAGATGAGGAACTCGCTGACAAAGCCGTTCAGGCCAGGCAAGCCAAGCGAGGAGAAGAGCGCAATGCCCATGAGGCCGCAGAATACGGGAGCGGGTTTGCGCAGACCGCCGAAGGCGTCAAGGGCGAGTGAGCCACCGGAGCGCGATTCGAGCATACTGAGGAACCAGAAGATGGCCGCAGCGGTGAGGCCGTGGTTGAACATCTGGAGGACGACGCCGTCAAGCGCAGCAGCGTGGCTGAGCGCGCGCGCCGGATCGCCCGCAGCGGGCAGAAGGACGGCAAAGAGCGCCAGCAGGCAGTAGCCGAGGTGGTTGATCGAGGAGTAGGCGAAGATGCGTTTGAGATCTTTCTGGACCACGGCGGCCCAGGCTCCGGCGACCACGGTGAGGACGGCGAGGGAGAGCAGCGGAGTGCGGATGGCGAAGAGTTCCCTGCCGAAGATGGGCAGGGCGAGACGAAGCAGGCCGTAGACGCCCATCTTGGACATGGCTCCGGTGAGCAGCATGGTGATGGGTGTCGGGGCTTCGGCGTAGGTATCGGGCAGCCAGGTGTGGAAGGGCATGAGCGGCACCTTGACGGCAAAGCCGAGCAGTACGCCGAGGGCGAGGATCAGCTCGACGTGACCGAGATGAGCTTCGATGAGGCGGTGCAACTCGCCGGTTGCGGCAAAATGGGCGAGGGCTTCAAAGTCCATGCCACCGGTGGCTACGAAGAGCGCTAGAAACGAAAGGAGCAAAGCGACCGAACCGACCATGGTGTAGACGAAGAACTGGGTTGCAGCCGGGCCGCGTTTCGCTCCTCCCCAGAGCTTGATGAGGAAAAAGGCTGGGATGAGGCTCAGCTCCCAGTAGAGGAACCAGTGGAAGAAGTTGAGCGCGGTGAAGGTGCCGAAAAGGCCGGATTCGAGGAGCAGGATGAGGGCGAAGTAGAGGCCAGGCTGGCTGGATGCCTCGGTTTGGCCGGGCTGTGCGGGAACGGCTCGGGAAGCGGCAATGGCCATGAGGGTAACGATGGCGGACAGCAGGAGCATGAGCGCGCCCAGGCCATCGACGCCCAGGTGGTACTCGATGCCGAGGTCGGGGACCCAGGCGGAGCGCTCAACCAGCATCATGTGGCCGCCCGCGCCGACTGAGAACCAGACCCAGAGGGAGCCAGCGAGCGCGGCAAGGGCGAAGACGGCGGCGACGAGTTTGGCGCGGTTGCCGGAGAGAATGGCGACTACGGCTCCAAGCACTGGCAGCGCGGTCAATACGGTAAGAATCGGCATCATAGCTTCACCTGCCCGGTTGCTGCCAAAAGCACCAGCGCGACCAGCGCGAGAACTCCGACGGCGAGGACGCGGAGATAGCCGGGCGCGCGGCCTGCCTGCATCCAGGCGAGGACGCCGCCAGTGGTGGTCAACTCTTCGCAGCCTTTGTCAAAGCCGCCATCGATCCACTGGGTATCGACTGTTTTGTTGAAGCGGCCCAGGCTGCGGAAGCCAGTGGCGACAGTGGCGACAATTCCGCCCCAGAGGCGGCGGTCAAGCCAGCCGGAGAAGGTGGCAAGCTGCGCGTACCAGCGAAGGACGGTGGCCTGATAAAGCTCGTCGAAGTAGAGGCGTGAGGCAAGCCAGCCGAAGACTGTAGGCATGGCGCGTTCAAGTACGTCACGGTTGTCCTTGCCGGAGAATCGGCGGGTGACGTAGAGCCGCCAGCCGAGGCCAAGGCCAAGAAAGACGATGAGCGTGGCCGCAGCCATGAGCGGAAGCAGGCCGGGTTCGCGGAAACCGGCAAAGTCAAGATGAAGCGGCTGGCTGTCGAGGAAGGCAGTGAACCAGGGCCAGGCGGGAG
>JAJZFR010000360.1 GCA_021805265.1 Acidobacteriota bacterium
ACCAATTGCGCCGGGTCGAGCGTGTCCTGGACAAAGGTTGCAGGGTAGCTCATCGCCACCCCGTCGTTGTTCACCTGCGCGTCGCCCACGGTTGGTGTAGCGCCCCAGCCACTTCCGGTGCAGAGCGTCGCCTGGTCGCAGTGGTAGATCGAAACCCCGGCCTGGTTGTTGGCGTACCAGTTGTTGATCGTCGAGGTCGGGTCAATCACCACCGCGCCGCCTTCGCCGCTCAGCAGTTGGCTCCAGTCGCCCGGCGGCGTCGGCGCATTCATCACCCCCGCTGCGCCCACCCCGGCCACGCCCGTCAGCAGGGTCGCGGGATTCGTCGCATTCTCCGCCACAGTACCCACCTCCGCCAGTGGGCCCAGGCCGGCGTTGATATTCGCGTAATGGGTCGAGTCCGCAGAGCTGCACACCGACCCCGTCTCCGCAACCCCATCGATCGATCGCCAAAGGCCGCTGTCGTTGCCGAAAAACATCAGCAGAGGATTCGCCGGATTCCAGGCTATCGCATGTTGATAGCCACCCACCCCGGCGCTCACGCAGGTTGTCGCATTGGTCGTGTTCCGCCACTGGCAGCTATTGGCCAGCGAACAGCGAAACACATCCACCCCCCCGGCAAAGACCAGCGTGTCCTGGTTCGACGGCACGGCGGCGAGCGTCAGGTTGTAATCGCCGCTCAGGATGGTCGCATTGCCGCCCGTCGAGCTGCTCTCGAGCGCAGCCGTATTCAACTGCGTTCCGAAGCTCAGCGCAGGGTTCGAGCATATCCCGCCGCTCAGCCCGCACACATCCCGCCAGATACCCTGGTCCTGCAGGTTCACATCCACGCTCCAGGCAAAGGTATCTCCCGTCTGCGGATTCACCGCCAGCGCCCCGCGAAAGATCGGGCAACCCGTCGCGCCCGGATTCCCCGATTGCGAGGGGCAATTGACCGCAGTGAATCCCGCGCCCGGCTGGCTTGTCAGCCGCGTCCAGGAGACTCCATCGCTCGACTGGTAGTAGCCGTGGTAGCGAATCGCCGCCACAAACAACTGCCGCACCGGATTCCACACCACGGCCGTAGCCGGATTGCCGTTCGGCAGGCTCAGCGTGTCCGCCGCTCCCTGTATATCCTGTCCGTTCGGGTCGGTCACCCGAGACATGTGCCAGGTCGCCCCGCTGTCCTGCGAGTAATAGAGTCCGGTATAACTCGCCGGGCTGCTCTGCAGACCGTTCACCACGGTACTTTCGTAGGCTTCGCTCACCGCGGCGACTACCAGTTGCACGTTCGTCGTGCTCCACGCAAAGCCCGCGAAGCCTTCCCCCACAAACGAAACATCCTTCCCCGCCAGGCCGGTTTCAAGGTCGCTGGTCTGGGAGATGAGCGACCACGTCGTGCCCCCGTCGGTCGAGCGCAGCAGACCCGCTCCGTAGTAGCTGTCCAGCGCGTCGTTCGGGTCGCCCAGGCCCGCGAGCACCACCCCTGTCGCCCCCGGCTGGAGCGTGACCGCGCCCACGCTCACCCCGGCGTCGGAGGCGCCCGCCAGCGCCGCGATACCATCTGTCAGTGGCGCAAATGCGACCGTCGTGCTGGCCTGAGAGACCGTCGTCTGCCACAAACCACCCCCCGTCGTTCCCACCAGCAGATGATTCCCGGTCGGGTCCGCCGGGTCAATGGCCAAAGCCGTAACGCGGCCAGACGCCAGCCCGTAACTCACGGTGCTGATCGCCTGCGGCCCCACGGCCGTCCAGCTTGCGCCGCCCGACCCTTCCGTATGTGGCTGTTTCCCCTCGACGCTGGCGGCAACGGGAGCGTGAAGCGACGAGGCCGGCTTCATGCCAGCTCGCCAGCCCCGCTGCGCCAGAAACTGCTCCTCGGCTCGCTGCATCGGCGGCTTCGCGGAAGCTCGAGTTGCGCCACTCTGTGCTCCGGCAACGCCAGCCCAATGGCACAGCAGAATTATCGCGATTGGCAGCCATCGCCAACCGCCGAGCATCACCCCGCGCCCTTTTGCCAAGGGTGCTACCAGCATCAACCGTCTCCCATATGTTACGGTCGCAGCTCGGGGTAAAGTCCTTCGCTACGTCCCGGAAAGGCGCGTGATACGCTCCCGTCATTCGAGTGGTCTTAAGACCCCACTCGTATAACTCGATCCTCACCGCTGTCCAGTCTTCTTCTGTGAAGACATCCATTTGTCCTGTACCGATCACACGACAAAAAGTGGCTTCAACCAACTGCTGGATCGCTTGCCGGAGAGCATCCTTCCCGAAACGAAGTTTGTGGCTCATTATAGGACGTATTGCGGCTGGATTTGAAACATAGTTCATGCAGGATGATCGAGACGGGATCGAGACGGTAATCGATCCGGGATCTATCCGGCAACAGCTTTTTTCCATTCTTCCCGCGATGTGTCGGAATGAGTATTCCGATACACGCTGCAATCGGGTCTGTTCTGCTGACACGCGCTCCGGTATTCTGAGAATTCTGAGAAGGAGTAAAAATAGTGGCCCTCGATCCATGGAAAAACGCCAGAATGCGCAAGGTCATCGCCAGCCTCGAAGGCAACTGGCAGGCGGAGATGGACGGCCACCACACCTACCTCGCCCTCGCCGATCGAGAGCCGGACGCCATGCGCGCACAGGTCCTGAGACACCTGGCCCACGCCGAGCTGGACCACGCAGCCCTCTGGGCCGGCAGGCTCAGCGAGTTGGGCGCTCCACCTCCGAAGTATTCGGGCGGACCAAACGGACACGCCGACTCCCTGGCCAGCCGCGCGGGCGGTCCACTCATGGCGCTCCGCAGGCTCGAAATTGACGAAAGCCGCGACATCGCACGCTACGGCAGCCAGTTGAAGGAATTGGGCGACGAAGGCTCCATCGCCATTCTCAATCACGTGATCGAGGACGAAAAGGAACATTATCGCGAGCTGAGCGCCTTGCTGCGCGGACACGCTCATCTGCCCCTCGGCGGAAAGCCCATCGTCAACGCCAGGGGGCTTCTCGATGAGATGCTGGCCAAGCGCGATCTGGGACGCACTCAGGCTGGCAGTTGGATCGGTGATGCCATCTACGGCGTCAATGACGGCCTCGGAGCCATCTTCGGCATCGTCTCCGGCGTCTCCGGCGCGACCGCCGGAAACGGACACTACGTCCTGCTTGCCGGCCTTGCGGGAATGATCGCCAGCGCTCTTTCCATGGGGTCCGGCGCCTATCTCGCCGCCAAGAGCGAACGCGAAATCTACCAGGCCGAAGTGCATCGCGAGCAGGAAGCGATGTTGATGAATCCCGGCGAGGCGCGCGAGTTGCTTTCGCTCTACTACCAGGTCAAAGGCTTGCCCGAGGAAGACGCAACCCGCGTCGTCGATCACATCGCGGGCGACCCCGACCAATTCCTCAAGGCGCTCACCGCCGAACGACTCGACACCAGCGAAGACGGCCTCAAAGTCCCCTGGGTCTCGGCCACCTCCGGAATGCTTTCAACCGCTGTCGGGGCGACCATTCCAATCCTCCCCTTCTTCTTCATGAGCGGAACTCCGGCAATCCTCGCCGCGGCGGCCATCTCGCTGGTCGCTCACTTTGCCGTCGGAGCAGCCAAGAGCCTCATCACCGTGCGCTCCTGGTGGTCGAGTGGCCTCGAAATGACCGCCGTCGGCGCGGTCGAGGGAGTGGTCACCTACGCCATTGGACTCTGGCTCGGGCATCTCGGCGCATGAACCCGTCCCGATAGCTCATGCCTGCTCGCTCATCCCTGAGATCGCGGATTCGCGCCAGGCAGCGCGCTGCGCACCGGCGGCGTCGCGAGCGCCCGTTGCGGTCCCTGTGCCGTTCCCATCGGGCGCAGATTCATCGTCGGCTGCGCGGGGGCCTGCTGATGCATGGTCACGATCAGCGCAACCGCCGGCGTCTTGCCCGAGCACACATAAGCGTGCGGAGTGCTCGCGTCAAAGTAAACCGCATCCCCAGGCTCCAGCACCGAAACCTGATCCGCATGGCGAATCTCCAGCTCCCCTTGCAGCGTGTACAGGAATTCGTACCCCGCATGGACATGAGGACGAACATCCTGGCTCTTCCGGAGTGGAACGAACTCGGCGAAGTACGGGTCCATCTGTCGGTCAGGTACCATGTACCCCAGGCTTTCAAAGAAGTATGTCGGGTCTTCCGTCCCGCTCTGCGGAAGACGAACCCGTTCCTTCTGCCGATGAACCCGAAACAGGGAGTGCGGCTCCGTCTCAAAGAAATACGAAAGATCCTTCGAAAACACCATTGCGATACGCGCCAGGTTGCGCAGCGTAGGCACCACTCGCCCCGTCTCCAGTTGCGACAGGAAGCTCGCGGAAAGTCCGGTATGCCGGCCCAGCTCCACCAAACCCATCGACTTTTTCAGGCGGAGGCGTTTGATGCGTTCCCCAATATGCTTTTCAGCTATAAAGTTTTCCGCGGTCTCGGAATCCACTTGGGCCGGGATCGTCTCTTCGGCTGGAATACTTGCGCTCTTGCTCATGGCCCTTTTATTGCCTCCAATCAGTAGATGCACCCGAAGAAGATTTTGTTGCTGAAATCAAAAAGATTTCTCACACGGCGCAAGTGAATTTCAAAAAATGTGAAACAGTACTCTTGATCACGAGGTGTCCACGTGCCCGATCCCGTCCTCCAAACCACAACGAAACCACGCTCTGTCAATGAGTTACATCCGGACGCGGGAGCCGTCCTGTTGAGCGGCGCTTCCGGCATGATGGGCCGTGCCATTGCCCGGCTGCTTACGCTCGAAAAATATTCCTTGCTCAAGCTGGTTCGCCGAGCTGCCGGCGAGAGCGAAATGCACTGGAATCCCGTTCCCGGCGGCGGCATCGACGACCCCCAGCGCCTCGAAGGCATCCAGGCGGCCATTCATCTCTCCGGAGCCAACGTCGCGGCGCATCGCTGGAGCGCTGCCTGGAAGCGGGAAATGGCCGAGAGCCGCCTCCAATCGACCCAAATCCTCTCCCAGGCGCTGGCACGGCTCAAATCTCCCCCAGCCGTCCTGGTTGCCGCTTCGGCCATTGGCTTCTATGGCGACCGCGGCGAGGAGATTCTCGAGGAAGATTCGCAACCCGGCACGGGATTACTGCCCGATCTCTGCTCCCGGTGGGAGGCCGCGACGCATCCTGCCCGGCAGGCTGGCATCCGCGTCGTCCATCTCCGTCTCGGCATCGTGCTCGGCGCCAAGGGCGGCGCGCTACCCCGCATGTTGCCGCTCTTCCGGCTCGGCCTGGGTGGCCCGCTGGGCAGCGGCAGGCAGTGGATGAGCTGGATCGCCGAGGCCGACGCCGCCGCAGCCTTTCTCTTCGCGCTGCGCAATCCCGCCCTGCGCGGCCCGGTCAACGCCGTAGCCCCGCAGCCCGTCACCAACGCGGAATTTACCCGCGAACTGGCGCGCGCCGTCCACCGCCCGGCCTTCATGAAAGCGCCCGCCTTTGCCCTCCGCCTGGCCTTTGGCCAGATGGCCGACGAAGCCCTCCTCGCCAGCGCCCACGTCCTCCCCCAACGCCTGACCGATGCCGGCTTTTCCTTCACCCACCCAACCCTGGCCGCCGCCCTCGCCGCCGCCACGACTGTCCAAAGGTAGCAGGGAAGCACCAGACCGGAATGGCAGGACACCTATCCGACTGACCTGGGCCTGTTAACGATCCAGGAGTAGTAACAACAGGGTTACGATGAGCCTTGGCTCTCCGCTACGCCTCCTCTGAAATCTCGTCGAGCGGCATATTTTCCCTTGCCCAGTCAATTGCCTCGAGATAGAGGCCAGAAAAATAGGACGCTTCGCAGCCGAGTTGAACGGAAAGCGCGTCACACTGATCCCAGTTAGCCCGCTCATAACTCTCGAGCCATGAGAGGGTAGCCCGTTCCGCGTTGTTTGCACCCAGCAAGGCGTAGCGAACGGCGTCGCGCAGCGGAAGTTGCTCCACCACCGATTCCATCGATGCATGGAGCAGAGCCGGAACCAGACTCAGCATCCCGATCAGATACTGTTCCGTGGTGTCCTGGCCACAAGGGCCTGCGGCAAGCTCACAGAAATGCGCGCGTTGAAAGGCCATCTGCAGCAGCTCCGGCGGCTTTTCCCCCAGCATCTCGCCTGCAATCGCCAGGGTCGCCATCCTGCGGAACATCCCGTCGCCCACCAGTTGCAAAGCCATCTGTATCGACCGAATCTCGTTACGGACTCCGTAGATCGGCGAGTTTGCCAGGCGCAGCAGTCGCAGCGTGAGTGATGGGTCCTTCTTCACCAACTCGCCAAGATCATGCTGGTTCAGCGGATCTGTCAGCAACGCACGCAGCAGCTCCAGATGAACATGACGGTTCGACGGGATCGCGCGATTCTCCAGCAGCACCGGCTTTGAGAAAAAGAACCCCTGAAACAGCGTGAAACCCTCGATGCGGCACTGATCGAAATCTTCCTTCGTCTCGACCCGCTCGGCCACCAGCCGCGCCTGGCATTTTGC
>JAJZFR010000386.1 GCA_021805265.1 Acidobacteriota bacterium
ACTGCCTGCCTGTCCTGCTTCCGGCGCTGCTGCTCGGGCGCGTCCTCAACGCCAGGCTCCAAGGCACTGGCTTCCAGCGCCTGCTCTATCTCGGCCTCATCGCCATTGCAATTCTCCTGCTCCACCAAGCCTCCACCAATCCTTGAGTAGCTTGAGCGCTCTTGACTTGAGCGCTCGTGACTTGAGCGCTCTTGACTTGAGCGCTCGTGACTTGAGCGCTCGTGACTTGACCCGCTCGTGGCTTGACCCGCTCGTCATAGGCCACGAACCCTGTCTACGGCTGCTCCGGCAGGCTGATCGTCGCCGTCGAGCCATACCGCCGATAATCGGAATAACTCGCCTCGAACGTTTTGCGGATTCCCTGGTCCGGCTTCAGCAGTGTAGACTCGACGCGCGCCGGCAACAGGTAGCGTTTCTCCCCGATCCGTTGCTCCGTGTAGTCATAGCTGAACCCGATCTCCCACCCCGCCTCGAGGTCTTTGCGAGGCTGCGCCGGGCGGTCGATGCGCGTCATCTGCATCGTCCCCGCATCCAGGGTGATGCGCATGATTTCCCCGATATTGGCCCCCTCGCAGAAGTGCGCTTCGGCTGGCGTGAGCGGATGTATCCATCGCTCAAGCAGAATGCTCCCCGGCTCTGACGGCAGAATCTTATACGAGACACAGTGGGCCGGGACAGGCAGAATCGACGGGTCCTGATTGGTGAAGATGTCCACCAGATAGAACGGAATATCCCTCGGGGTTTTGTGGACCGGCTTGCCGTTTTCCGTCAGAAATTCCGCCTCTTCCGTCACTCGATTGGGCAGCTTGGGCAGTGGCTTGTGCATCATCCGAAGATGCGCCGTAAAGCGAACTTCGCGTTTCAGCTTCTCACCCACAAACCCCTGCGAATCGCCCTCCTCCAGCCCGATCACGTTCGGCAGCAGCGAAGTATAACGGGAAAGCTGCAAACGCGCCTTTTCCAGAATCGCATTCACGTCGCCAGGCTCATCGGTGCCTCCCGATTGCGGGGATATTGCAGGCTGAGCTTGAGCTTGAGCCTGAGATCGCGCCTGAGATTGAGCTTGAGCCTGAGATCGCGCCTGAGATCGCAGCAGCGGGCAAACTCCCGCCGCCATCAGCGCAGCAACCAGCCACCATCTCCATCGGCCTTGGATCATCCCCACCTCCACTGCTGAACTGGCTCCCTCAAGCGCACACACTCCCGCAATCGCTCCAGAACTCACTGCCGCGCCGGCTCTTCATCGCGTAGCCCTCGCTCCGCCCACCACCCATCAAACGCCGCCAGCGCCCGCTCACAAACCAGCCTGTGCCGCTCCTTCTTGTCGCGAACCCGCTTCCGCGTCTCTTCCTCCAACTGCGGCAACAGGTCAAAGGTGATATTCGCGGGCTGGAAGTGCTTCGCCTCGGCGTGGGTGATGTAGTGCGTCAGGGAACCCAGAGCTGTCGCCCGCGGCACTGCCACCGGCGCCTCGCCATGTGCCAGCGCCGCCGCGTACACACCCGCCAGCAGCCCCGACGCTATCGACTCCGTATATCCCTCGACCCCCGAAAGCTGCCCCGCAAACATGAGCGATGCCTGGCTGCGCAACCGCAGGCAATCGTCCAGCAGCAGCGGCGAGCAGATATAAGTATTCCGGTGAATCTGCCCATAGCGCAGAAACTTCGCATTCTCCAACCCCGGAATCATGCGCAGTATCCTTGCCTGCTCCCCGAACTTCAGGTGATTCTGAAACCCCACCAGGTTATAGCTGTCCGCGCGCAGATTTTCCTTGCGCAACTGCACCACCGCCCACGGCGTCCGGCCTGTCCGAGGGTCGCGCAATCCCACCGGCTTCATCGGCCCGAAACGCAGCGTATCCGGCCCCCGCCGCGCCAGCACCTCGATCGGCAGGCAGCCCTCGAAGTACTCCGCCTTTTCCCACTCCCGCGCCTCGGCCATTTCAGCCGTCGTGAGCGCGTTCAGAAACCGCTCATACTCCTCCCGCGTCATCGGGCAGTTGATGTAATCCGCCGTCCCCTTGTCCCACCGCGCGGCAAAGTACACCCGCTCCATATCGATCGAGTCCGCCTCCACAATCGGCGAAATCGAGTCGTAAAACACCAGATGCTCGCTTCCCGTCAGCCGCGCAATCTCCCCGCTCAGCGCATCGGAGGTCAGCGGCCCGCTCGCAATCACCGTCAGCGCATACCCAGCCGACTCCAGCGACGTTACCTCTTCGCGCACCACCCGAATCCCCGGCTCCCGCTCAATCTCCTCGGCGATCCGCCGCGAAAACTCCACGCGATCCACCGCCAGCGCGTGCCCCGCTGGAACCGCCGTCTGGTCGGCCAGCGCAAGCAGCCGCGAACCTGCCCGGCGCATCTCCTGCTTCAGCAGCCACGGCGCCGTGTTCGGCGACTCGCTCTTCAGCGAATTCGAGCACACCAGCTCGCCAAACTCCGTCGTCTGGTGCGCCGGCGTCAAAACCCGCCGCCCACCCTCCTCGCGCCGCATCTCGTACAGGTCCACCTCGCAGCCCAGCCCGGCAGCCGTCAGCGCAGCCTCCGGCCCGGCCAGCCCGCCGCCAATCACCCGAATCCGCCGTCCAGCCTTGGCGCTCAAGCTGCGTCCCCGCCAACTCCCGGCGTTAGCCCCGGCGCAAGCTCAGCCAGCCGACCAATCGCCTCCGGCTCCATCCGCACATTCCGCCACTCGTCCAGAAACTTTCCGCCCAGCGATCGATAGAAATCCACCGCCGGCGTATTCCAGTCCAGCACCTGCCACTGCAATCGCGGACATCCCTGCTCCCGAGCTACCGCCGCCACCTGCGCCAGCAGCGCCTTCCCGATCCCCCGACCGCGCATCTCCGTATGGACATAAATATCCTCCAGGTGAATCCCCGGTCGCCCCGTCCACGTCGAGTAGTTGTAAAAGTAAAGCGCAAACCCCGCAGGCTGGCCCTCCCACTCCGCAATCAGGCAAAAGTAGTAAGGCTGCGCGCCAAAGCCATCCCGCAACAGCCCGGCCTCCGTCGCCGTCACCGCATCCGGCTCCCGTTCAAACGCCGCCAGCGCCCGAATGAATTCCAAGATCAGCGGCACATCCGCCGCCGTCGCCTTGCGCAGGCTCAACATAGTTCTCTCGGCCATCGTCTTCTCGATCCTAGCTCTCTCGATCCTAGCTCTCTCGATCCGTGCTCTCTCGATCATCGCTCTCTATTGTAGGCCGGGTACGGCCGGGGTGCCCCAGGTCTGGACTTTCAGACCTGGGTTCCTCAACTACCATCCAGGTAAGGGAATGCGGGTGCCCCCGAGTGTATCGCCCCGGATTTTCAGACCTGGGTTCCTCAACTACCATCCAGGTGAGGGAATGCGGGTGCCCCAGGTCTGGATTTTCAGACCTGGGTTCCCACAGGTTATCTTCCGTTGCTTCTGCCGACCGCCCCCAAAGCGATACCATAAATCCATGCACACGACGGCCACTCCATCCACCGCGCGGCCCCGCTCCGTCGTCTGCCTCTCCGGCGGCATGGATAGCTGCGTCACCGCTGCTCTCGCCGCCCGTGACACCGATGCCTACGGCCTCCATTTCAGCTACGGCCAGCGCACCGAAGCCCGCGAACTCGTCGCCGCCCGCGCCGTTGCTGATCGCCTCGGCCTCCGCCAGTTCCTGCCCCTGCGCATCGATCTCTTTCGCCTCATCGGCGGCTCCGCGCTCACGGACCCTGCCATCGCCGTCCCCGACGCCGGCCCGGACGCCTCCATCGGAAGCTCAATCCCGGTCACCTACGTTCCCTTCCGCAACGCCCACTTTCTCGCCGCCGCCGTCAGTTGGGCTGAGGTTCTCGGAGCTACCCGCGTCTACATCGGTGCCGTCGAACAGGATAGCTCCGGCTACCCTGACTGCCGTCCGGCGTATTATCAAGCCTTCCGGCAACTCGTCCGCACCGGCACACGGGACGGGCAAATTGAAGTCCTCACACCCCTCATTCAACTCTCCAAAGCGCAGATCATCCGCCGTGCCCTTGAATGCAATGCGCCTTTGGATGTAACTTGGTCCTGCTACCGGGAAACGGATCTGGCCTGTGGCACATGCGAAAGCTGTGTCCTTCGCCTACGCGCTTTTGCGGCTGTTCCGGCGCTCGATCCCGTTCCCTACCGGGCTTCCGCCGTTGGCGAAAGTCCCGAGTAGAATTCACTTAACCCTTCAGGGGAGAAACAGCGACTGCGGGCGCCGGTTCCACCCGCATTTGCCAAGGAGAAGATCATGAAGCTCAGGATGTTCCTTTCGCTCTGTGCCGCCATTCTGGCCGTCGGTTTCACCCCAGGTGCCTTGACCGCACAGGAGCAGCCCACCGCCAAGATTCACGGTCACGTCACCGACCCCACCGGCGTGCCCCGCGGCTCCGGCACCGCCGTCCTCTCCACCGATGGCGGCAAAACCATCAAGTACTCCTTCCCCGTCAGCGCCACCGGAGACTACTCCGGCACCGGCGTCGCACCCGGAACCTACCAGTTTCTCCTCGCCCTGCCTGACACCGCACCCGGCAAGTACGTCGATGAAATCCCCAATATCAAGGTCGAAGCAGGGCAGGATGTCATGGTTGACTTCGACATGTCCCGCAAGGAATACATCGACAAGATGTCTCCCGAGATGAAGAAGCAGGTCGAAGAGTTCAAAACCAAGAACGCTGCCGTCATGAAAAGCAACGAGATGATCAAGGTGCTCAACACTGACCTCGCTCAGGCCCGCACAGACGTTCACGACGGCGACCAGGCCCATGCCGCCGCACTCCAGGCCCTCGGAGCCACCGCCGCCAAGGCGGACATCCTCGCCAAGGAAACCGAAATCAAAACCGCAAAGTACGGCGAAGCCGAAACCCTCATGAAGAAGGACACCGCGCTCAAGCCCGACGCCTCCATCCTCTGGGTCGAGTTGGGAGACGCACAGACCGGCATGGGCGAGTTCGATGAAGCCATCGCTTCCTACAAAAAGGCCATGGACCTCGACGCCGCCAGCAAGAAGCCCAACCCAGACCTACAGGGAGCCGCCGAGAGTGGCATCGGAACCGCCGATATTCACCTCAAAAAGACCGCAGACGCCGCCGCCGCCTTTGACGCCGCCGCCAAGGTCGTCCCCGCCCAGGCGCCCATATACCTCGCCAATCAGGTCAAGCTCCTCTACACCCTCAACAGCACCGGAACCATGAGCGACCCCGACGCCCAGATCGCCGCCGCTGACAAGGCCATCGCCGCCACGCCCGCTGCCAACACCCCCGCCTACGCGCTGCTCTACTACCTCAAGGCACAGGCGCTCACCCAGAAGGCAACCTTCGACGCCAAGACCCAGAAGATCGTCCTGCCCCCAGGCACCGTCGATGCCTACCAGAAGTACCTTTCCATCGATCCCGGCGGCGTCTTCGCCAAGGATGCCGAGGACGTGCTGACCTCGGCCGGTCAAAAGGTCGAAACCCGCTACAAGGCAAAGAAGTAGCCACCCTCCAACCCACCTCAAGCCGCTCCGGACTCTCCTCCGGAGCGGCTTTCCTCTGCCCTGTTCATCTGCTGGTTGCCTGTCGCAGAGAGTTCGTTGCCGCGAATGAAATCCGGGTGCCCCATCTCCCGCTTTGGGGACATGGGTTTGCTTCGTTCCCTACGATGTGACAGGCCACTCTCTCCGCGCAACAAGACACCGATCCCGCCGATTCCACCGATTCCCCTCGCCTATCCTCTACAATCTTTCTGTGTCCAGAAACGCCAACGGCCAAGCGCCTGACTCGCTGATCCGCTACTCCGAAGCCGTCGAACAGGTCCATCGCTACCTCGCCGCCTACGCTGCCGGGGTCGAGGTGCCAGTACCAGCCGGCCATCCGGCCCCCGAGTCGCCCACTCCCACTCCTGCCCTCATCGAGACATCCGCTAAAGTCACCCCTCCCGTCGAGTCCAGCGACTCCTCCCGCATCTCCTGGCACGGCTTTCTCTCCGGCGGAGCAAACCGCCCGCCCATCGAACGCCCCGCTTTCCTGCCCGCTTTCCAGCCCGATTTCCTCGCCACCGGCGAATCCTCGAGTGTAGTCAGCCGCAGCCAGCGTCTGCCCGTTTCCCTTCCACTGGCCCAGGCGCTCAGCCGCGTCCTCGCGATCGAGATCCGCGCCGACCGCGATCAGCCTGCCTTCCCTCGATCCACTCGAGACGGATTCGCCTGTCGCGCTGCCGACGCCAACTCCCATCAGTTCCTCTTTCTCGCTGGCCGCGTCCGTGCCGGCGAGCGCGTGCCCGGCCAGCTAGGTCCAGGGGAGGTCTGGGAGATCATGACCGGCGCAGCTATCCCTGACGGAGCCGACGCCGTCTTCATGATCGAGCACGCCGAACAGTCTTCCAACTTCATCCGACTCATCCCAGCCCGCCAACTCGCTCCCGGCGAAAACATCGTCGCCCAGGGTGCCGAAGCCCGCTCCGGAGAGA
>JAJZFR010000106.1 GCA_021805265.1 Acidobacteriota bacterium
CTACCTGGAAAGCTTTGTCACTTATATGCAGGCGGGCAATGTCAACTTATACGCCATTTCCATGCAGAACGAGCCGGACGCCGTGGTTACCTATGAGTCGTGTACCTGGACCGGAGCGCAGATGGATGCCTGGATAGCCGCCAATGCCTCGGTTCTGACCACCAAACTGATGATGCCCGAATCGGAAAGTTTTCAGCCCGCCTACTCAGACCCGGCGCTCAATGACCCGAATGCTGTGAGCCATGTGGCCATTGTCGCCGGGCACATTTACGGCGTTGCGCCGGCAGTGAATGCAACCGCAGCCAGCCTGAACAAGGAGGTATGGATGACCGAGCACTACCTCTCGGGCACCGGCATCACCGGCGCTCTCGCACTGGCCAAGGAGGTCAGCGACTCGATGGCGGTCGCCAACTACAATGCCTATCTCTGGTGGTGGCTGCAGAATTACCCTTCGGGCAGTTATGAGAATGGGCTGCTGGATGAAAACAATAACATCACTCTGAACGGATATGCTCTGGGGCAGTTTTCGCGTTTTGTGCGTCCCGGCTATGTTCGGTCCAATGCAACCTACAATCCGCAAACCAGCGTTTACATAACTGCCTATCATGGCAACGGGCACTGGGTAATCGTTGCGCTGAATCTTGGAACGTCGGACGTTACACAGCCCTTCACCATCCAGAATCAGGCCATAACTTCGATGACTCCGTATCAAACCTCGGCCAACGAAGAGATGGCTCAGCAGCCAGCGGTTGCCCTGAGCGGAAGTGCATTCTCCGCAACGCTCCCGGCGCAAAGCATTACTACGTTTGTGCAGTGAAGCGCGGCAAATATCCGAATATCCAAGCCGGATGGCAAGTAGAAGAGATCAGCTTTTCGCTGCCTGGCGCAGGTGTTCGGCGCGGACATCGTTGGCCGTGAACAGGGCGAGAAACGGCGCGTCGGCTGCGGCGGCTTCGACCGCAGCGCGGCCTTTGGCCTCTTCGCGCTCGACCAGGCAGACGACCGCGACCACTACCATTCCAGCCTCGCGGGCGGACTGGATCGCGGTGATGGTGGAAGCTCCGGTGGTGCAGACATCGTCCACAATGGCAACACGTGCGCCCGCGCGACAGAAGCCCTCGATGCGGCGTCCTGTGCCGTGCGCCTTTTCCGCCTTGCGGACGAGGAAGCCGTGCAGCAACTCGGTTTTCCCTGCGGCGAGCGCGGTCCATGCGCTGGCGGTGGCCACGTTGGAGACGATGGGATCGGCACCCATGGTCAGGCCGCCGACTGCTTCCGCGCCATCGGGTCCATGGAGCAGGCCGTGCTCATCCAGCAACTCCAGTACGGCGTGTCCGGTGAGGCGTCCGCCCTCGGCGTGGAGCGTGGTCGTGCGGCAATCGATGTAATAGTCGCTGGTTCCACCCGAAGAAAGGGTGAACTGGCCGAGGCGAAAACTGGTGCGGGCGAGCAGGGCGAGCAGTTGATCCCTGTAGCTGGGGTGGCTGGCGGTCTGAGTTTTCAAGCGAGTCATCGAGTTCGATTTTACCCAAGGAGGGTGCGTTGCATGCGCTGCTATTGTCGGCTGGCGGCTGCGGGCATGAGATCAAGCGGCTCGGTCAGGGTAAATTCGAGCATGGAGCCAGCGTCAAGCGTGGTCTGGGTGTGGTTGACCAGGATGTGGGTGGTGACCATGCCAGCGCCGATGAGGCCGCCGGTGAGCGCTCCCACGGGACCGGCAAAGACCGCTCCCGTAGCCGCTCCGGCACCGACCAGCGCGCCGTACTCGACGCCGTTGCGCTCTTTGCGGGGGCCGGGATTGATGGCGCCTTCGTCGCTGATGCGGGTGTTGGTTCCCGGCGCTCCGCTGGTCTCAGCGCGCAGGGCGAAGCGGGAGCCGTCGGGCAGGGTAACCGAATCCGGAGTGAGGCGCAGGCTTCCGTGGCCGCCGAAGCGTCCGCTCGAAACCGCGCTGACCCGCCCCTCGATGGTCGCCCCGACCGGGATCAGAACCTTCCCGTTCTGCTGCACATCGCGCGCCACCTGGGCCTTGAAGCGGTCGCCTTTTTCATTTTCCGTGCTGGAGAGCCGGTCGAGCAGCTTGACCTGAATGGTGGACCCCTCGGTGAGTTCGCCAGGACGCGCGGGCTGTATATGCACGATGTCGCCATCGGGGTCGGGGCTGGTAGCGCGGGAACTCAACACCGGAGCAGCCGGATTCGAGCTTGCCAGATCGGCTGGCGAAGGAAAATCCGTCGCCGGCTCAGAAGGGGCCGACTGCGCGGCCTGCATGACAGCGGCTGGCGGAGCGGCTTTGGCGGCGGAAGGCTTGGAGACAGGCTTGGGCTGCTCGGGCTCGCTGGCCAGGATCGTTTCCGAAGATGGCTGGGAGACGCCCTGATAGGGATCGGGTGCCTGCTGGGCTGGAAGGACCGCTGGAATGGCCAGGAGAAAACATCCGCAAGCCACCCAGCCTGTGATCTTCGAGGTTGTGATGATTGCGCGCCTGTTCTCCGTTCGCTGCACCATTGCGTGTTCCTCCAGAAATGACGCACCGACCTCCCGTTTACCCCGAGAAGAGAGCGACGCCTGACTTTACAGTACGCTTGCCGCTCACCGGTTCGCTCGGAAATGATTTCGCGCTAGCGGCAACCGTATCGCGCCGGATACGAATCAGAGTGGTTAACGGGCGGCTGTTTTTCTTTGGCTTCCTGGGCGTCGGACTCGCGGGATCATGCGCGGCAGGGGCCAGCGGCCAGTGGTTTGTTAGAATGCAGATGGATCGCGGAGAATCGACAAGTGTCTGAGCTTTTGACAAGCATTCACAGCGCAGCCGGAGAAGCTCTGCCTGTCGATCGCCGACCTAAATTGCCTAAACTGAACGACCGGCTGCACCATCGTATTGCGAGGACTGACATGACAGAGATTGTAGAGATTCGCGCCCGCGAGATTCTGGATTCGCGCGGCAACCCGACCGTGGAAGCGGACGTAGTGCTGGAAAGCGGCGCGCTCGGTCGCGCTGCCGTTCCCTCGGGAGCCTCGACCGGCGAGCATGAAGCAGTCGAGCTTCGCGACGGCGACAAGGGGTATTTCCTCGGCAAGGGTGTGCTGAAGGCGGTCGAGAACGTGGAGACCATGATCGCGCCGGAGCTGGAGGGCTTTGACGCCTCGAACCAGCGGCTGCTCGACGCGACGATGATCGCCCTCGACGGAACGCCGAACAAGTCACGGCTGGGGGCAAACGCCATTCTCGCGGTGTCCATGGCCGCAGCGCGCGCCGTGGCCCAGACGCTCGAGATACCGCTCTACCGCTATCTGGGCGGCGCCAATGCCAGCATCCTGCCGACGCCGATGATGAACGTGCTGAACGGCGGCGCGCATGCCGATTCGAGCGTCGATTTTCAGGAGTTCATGGTGATGCCGGTGGGCGCGGAGCGCTTTTCCGACGCGCTGCGCTGGGGCACTGAGACGTTCCACGCGCTGAAGGGCGTGTTGAAAAAGAAGGGCTACTCGACGGCAGTGGGCGATGAAGGCGGCTTTGCACCGTCGCTCAAGTCGAATACGGAGGCCATCGAGGTCATCCTCGAAGCGATCGAGCTGGCGGGCTACAAGCCGGGTACAGACATCTGCATTGCGCTCGATCCGGCATCGAGCGAGTTCTTCGACAAAGAAAAGAACAAATACGTCTTCAAGAAGAGCGACAAGCGCGAGCTGAGCAGCGAAGAGATGGTTCACTTCTACGACAACTGGGTGCGCCAATATCCGATTGTGAGCCTGGAGGATGGCCTCGCCGAAGATGACTGGGCGGGCTGGCGCATCCTGACCGAGAAGCTGGGCGGCAAGATACAGCTCGTCGGCGACGACATCTTCGTGACCAACGTCCAGCGCATCCAGCGCGGCATCGACGAGGGCGTGGGCAACTCGATCCTGATCAAGCTGAACCAGATCGGCACGGTGACCGAGACCTTCGAGGCCATCGAACTGGGCCGCCGCTACGGCTATACCAGCATCATGAGCCACCGCTCGGGCGAGACGGAAGATACGTTCATCGCCGACATGGCGGTGGCGACCGGCGTGGGCCAGATCAAGACCGGCTCGGCCAGCCGCACCGACCGCATCGCCAAATATAACCAGCTCCTGCGCATCGAAGAAGAACTCGGGCAAGGGGCCAGTTTCCTGGGCCTTGAAAGCCTCAACTACAGCGAGTAATTCTCGACAGGCTCCGGCAACGGAGCCTGTTTTGTTTCTCTCCTGTTTTCCAACTGGTTCGTTCCTCTCATCCGCTACTTACCCGCAAAGGATTCTGCCGTGTCGATCAGGAAACGCCCGCTCGTGCTTACCATTCTGGATGGCTGGGGCTACAGCGCCAGGACGGAAAACAACGCCATTGCGCTGGCCCGCAAGCCCACCTACGACAAGCTGCTGGCCGAGTACCCGAACACCCTGATTCGCGCCTCGGAACACTTTGTCGGCCTGCCCGACGGGCAGATGGGCAACAGCGAGGTCGGCCACCTGAATATCGGCGCCGGGCGCGTCGTCCACATGGACATCACGCGCATTGACCGGCTTATTGCGAGCGACGAGTTCACCCACTTCCCTGCTATCGCCCAGGCCATGCAGCGCGCGCGGGAGACTGGCCTGCACCTGCTCGGCCTGCTCTCCGATGGGGGCGTTCATTCCCACCAGGAGCATCTGTATGCGCTGTTGCGCGCAGCCAGGGCACACGGGGTAACCCGCGTCTTCGTCCATGCCTTTCTCGATGGCCGCGACACGCTGCCGACTTCCGGTGTCGGGTATCTGGAGAAGTTGCAGGCCAGGATGACCGAGTACGGCGTGGGCAGGCTGGCCTCGGTGAGCGGACGCTACTATGCCATGGATCGCGACCGCAAGTGGGACCGCGAGCGCAAGGCCTTTGACGCCATGGTCACGGGACGCGCGGAGGGCGGCGCAACCGCCGACCCCATCGCGCTGCTGAGGGAGCGCTATCACAACGGCATCACCGACGAGTTCACCATTCCGTTTGTGGTGACCGGTACCGATGGCAGACCGAACGGCGTCATCCGCGATGAGGATGTCTGCATCAACTTCAACTTCCGCGCCGACCGCGCCCGGCAGATTACCCGCGTGCTGACGCGCGAAAGCGGGCTGAACGAGGCTGGAGGGCGCAATCTGGACGCGTGGGAGTCGCTCGAAGACGAGATACCGCGCGCGGAGATTCCCAAAAAGCTCTACTACCTGTGCATGACGCAGTACGACAAGGCCTACAAGCTGCCGCTGGTGATTCTGCCCGAGTCGATGGACAACCTGCTGGCGAACGTGCTGGGCGCCGCGCAGTTGAGGAATCTGCGCGTGGCGGAGACGGAAAAATACGCGCACGTGACGTATTTTTTCAACGGAGGCATCGAAACGCCGTTTCCTGGCGAGGACCGGAAGCTGATCCAGTCCCAGAAGGTTGCGACCTACGATCTGGCCCCGGAGATGTCCGCCGAGGGCATCGGCGACGCGATTGTGAAGGCGATGGAAGACACGGCCTTCGACCTGGTGATCGCCAACTTTGCCAACGCGGATATGGTGGGCCACAGTGGGCAACTGGAGCCGACGATCCTGGCTGTGGAGGCGGTGGACGCGCAGCTCGCGCGCATCTACCAGGCGCTGCGCGAGCAGGGCGGCGCGTGGCTGATCACCGCCGACCACGGCAACGCCGAGCAGATGGTGGACCCCGTGACGGGCGGACCGCACACCGCGCACACCACCAACCCGGTGCCGATGATCTACGTGGGCGCGGACGCGGGGCAATACACGCTGCGGGCCGATGGCAGCCTGCGCGACATCAGCCCGACGCTGATCAACCTGCTGGGCATGGATATGGAGCTGCCGAAGCAGATGACCGGCGGGGATCTGCGGGTGTTGAAAGCGAAGTAGCCAGCATTTCCCGCCGGGCATTTGCCCAGAACTTGTGCCCCGAACTTGCTCTGGTCGCAAAGCAGACAAGGCACATTGCAGACGTGAAAAAGGGTGACCCGGAGGGTCACCCTTTTTCGTGGTTCAGACTAGCTGGCGGTTAGAAGTAGAACTTGCCGGCAAGCTGGACGGCGCGACCAGGGGAGGGGTCGCCGTTGGGATCGGCGAGAGCGCCCTGGCCATCGACTGCGTTTTCCTGGCCAAAGAGCTGGCTGCTGAAGTTGCCAACCGGAGTTGCAAAGTTGGCATGGTTGAAGACGTTGAAGCCTTCCAGCCGCAGTTGAATGTAGCGAGTGCTGTTGGAGGTGAAGTGAATGTCCTTGGTGACACTCAGGTTGGTGTAGTCGTAGCCCGGACCGTGAAGGAAGTTGCGGGTGGTGTTGCCGAAGGTACCCAGCGGCTCGGGCGTGAAGGATGTGGTATCGAAGTACTGGTGCGCCGGAGTTGCCCGTGGATTGTGGGTCGCGATTTTGAAGTTCGAGGTCTGCG
>JAJZFR010000317.1 GCA_021805265.1 Acidobacteriota bacterium
GAAGTTGTTTTTGGGGAGGGCTGTTGGGGGATTACATGGGGGAGGTTTTTTTCGAGACGCCCCAGCGGTAGACGCACTCGACATAACCGAACTGGAGGTTGCGATCGACGGGGTAGATGCCTCCGATGACGGATTTTCCCATGGCGTGGCCGTAGTAGAAGTTGACAGCGAGGTTGTGGGTGGTCTGCCAGTCGGCGGAGATGTCTGAGAAGGTGGCGAGTGAGCTTGCGTTGTTGCTTGGGCGACCGACGTATCCGAAGACCTTGTTGTCGAAGGCGCCGCCGCTGAGGTACCAGAGGTCGCTGCTCGAGACAAGCTTGAGCCAGCGGAGGTCGGAGCGGATCTCGAGTTTTTTGGCTGGCCGGTCGATGATCTGGACGAAGGTGTCCTGGTTGTTCATGAGGTTGAAGAACGGTGTGCGCGCGTAGACGCGTGGGGTGGGGAGTATCTGGAAAAAGGTGTTGTGGTTGTTGTCAGAGGGGTTGTTGTCGCCGCTGCCGCGGTAGTAACCAGCGCGGAGCCAGGGGGTAGAGGCGAGGTGGTTGAGCTGGTATCCGCCTTCGACGGCTACGGCATTGGCGGAGTCGGACTGCGCGCCCCAGTTGCCGCTCTGGAGGACGCCCCAGGCCATGAAGTCGGCCTTGCCGTGGCCAGCCTGGAAGCTGGTAAGCAGGTCAGCGCCATAGGTTCCGAGGCGAATGTTATGGTGGTCGGCGGTGCGGACGGGGAGCGGGCGGTTGTCTGTCTTGAGGACGCCGGTGCGTCCGTCGTGATAGCCAATGCCGAAGACGCGCCAGAGGAGGTGGTTGTTGGCCTGGAATCGGGAGTAGGCGAGGTACTGAATATCGACGTTGAGTTCGGGATTTCCGTTCATGTTGAAGACGCCCTGATCGGCACGTCCGGCCATTGCGGTGACGTCCCAGGCACCCTGACCGTAGTGTGCGTCGATGCCGTCAAAGCTGCGCTGGGCGTTGGTGAATCCGAAGTTTCCGATGAGGCGCTGGGCGACGCGGTTGGTTTGGATCCAGGCGAGGTTGGAGTCTTTTGGCTGCATCTCCTGGCCCTCGAAGAACTCGAAGCGACCGAGACGGAGGGTTTTGTCCGGGCCGAAGTGGTAGCGGAGGTAGCCCTGTTTGAAGAAGGCTGCGGCGGGGTAGTTGTTGTTGCCGTTCGAGCCGTAATAGGTTCCGCCAAGGCCGAGTTGGCCCTGGGCGGCGTTCGAGGAGATGGAGTCAGTCGGCAGGCCGAGCATGGCGGGCTGAGCAAGCTCAAGCTGCCAGTCCCAGTGGTGGATGCGCTGGGAGAGGCTGAGGCGGAGGAGCGATTCGGTGTAGTCGTAGGTTTCAGAGTACGGCGGTGCTGCGAACCACTGCCAGGTATCGATACGGGTGCGGTCGTAGACGTCGAAATGGATGGGCGAGCCGGAGTTGGCTGGCGAAGCGCTGTGAGCCTGGCTCTGCGCCCGAGAGGCGAGCGGCAAGGCAAGCAGTGCTGCGGACAATGCGGCGGAGCGGAGAAGCTTCGAGAAATTATTCAAAATGGACCTCACACAAAAGGTATGGAATTCGGTTCCGGTGGCGTACGTTATCGAATGTTTTCCGAGACGCAGGTCCGTTTTGTGTACCTATCGGCGCAAGCGGCTGAAGCAACACCCTGACAAGAAAAAAGGATGGCGGCGGATCTCGAGCGTTCCGGAGTGTAGATCGGAGTAGATTGAGCGGGAAGCGAGACTGGGAACCGGTGCAACCAGGGACCGGCGGAGAATGCGAAGCCAGAACCGTTCACTCGCGAGCAATATCCTGCTGCATGTGGCCCGAGCGGCTTGGCGTCGGCGGCCTGATGTTTCGAGAATAACGTAATTCCTGGTATAGGCAAGATATTTTTTGGAAGCGGGAATATGGATGGTTGCATGCTCGGATGAGTGTGCCGGAGTTGGGCAGCGGGAACAAGCAACCAAAGATGGAGGTGGGGTTCCACCGAAGGATGGGTTTGGCATGGCGCGCGGCGCGGAGGGATTTTTGCGCGGCACAGGAAAAAGGGCCATCGAGTGAGGATGGCCCCGCAGGTTTGCAATGGGATGAAGTCAGACGCCGATGACGGCGCAGAGTTCCTTGACGGCGGCGGCGCTGCGCTTGAGGGCGGCGTCTTCGTCGGCTGTGAGCTTGATCTGGACGATCTGTTCGAGGCCTGCGGCACCGAGCTTGCAGGGAACGCCGATGTAGAAGCCTTCAATGCCGTATTCGCCCTGGAGGTAGACGGCGCAGGGAAGGATTTTTTTCTTGTCCTTGAGGATGGCCTCGACCATTTCGACGGTGGCGGCGGAGGGTGCGTAGTAGGCGCTTCCGGTTTTGAGGTGTTTGACGATCTCTGCGCCGCCGTCGCGTGTGCGCTGGATGAGCGCGGCGAGGCGATCCTCGGGGATCAGCTCGGTGATGGGGATGCCGGCGACGGTCGAGTAGCGGGCGAGCGGGACCATGGTGTCGCCGTGGCCGCCGAGGACGAAGGCGGTGACGTTTTCGACGCTGACGTTGAGTTCCTCGGCGATAAAGGTACGGAAGCGCGCCGAGTCGAGTACGCCAGCCATGCCGATGACGCGCTCGCGGTTGAAGCCGGATTGTTTGAAGGCGGCCTGAGCCATGGCGTCGAGGGGGTTGGAGACGATGATGAGAATGGCCTCGGGAGACTGGGCGACGACCTTCGAGACCACGTCGGACATGATCTTGTAGTTGGTGTGGAGCAGGTCGTCGCGGCTCATTCCTGGCTTGCGGGGCAGGCCAGCGGTGATGACAACGATGTCGGAGTTGGCGGTATCGGCGTAGTCGTTGGTGCCAGTGATGTGGACGTCGCGTTTCTCGATGGGCATGGCTTCGAGCAGGTCGAGCGCCTTGCCCTGGGGAATGCCCTCGGCGATGTCGATGAGGACGACGTCGGCGAGTTCCTTGGCGGCGATCCAGTGGGCGGCGGTAGCGCCGACGTTGCCTGCGCCTACGATGCTGACTTTTTTACGCATGGTTCTCCTTTGCGGCCCTGATCGGGGGGATTACATGTTTTCAATGATGTGGGTGGCGAACTGGCTGGTGCCGACCTTGGTTGCGCCAGTGAGTTGTCGGGCAAAGTCGTAGGTTACGGTCTTCTGGACGACGGTTTTTTCGAGTGCGGTTTCGATGAGGTTTGCGGCCTCTTTCCAGCCGAGAAAATCGAGGAGCATGACGCCGGAGAGGATGACCGAGCCGGGGTTGATCATGTCCTTGTCGGCGTATTTGGGAGCGGTGCCGTGGGTGGCCTCGAAGACGGCGTAGCCGTCGCCGATGTTGGCTCCGGGAGCGATGCCGAGGCCGCCGACCTGGGCGGCGGCAGCGTCGGAGATGTAGTCTCCGTTGAGGTTGGTGGTGGCGAGTACGCTGTAATCCTCGGGTCGGATGATGATCTGCTGGAAGATGGAGTCTGCGATGCGGTCGTTGACGAGGATTTTGTGCTTCCACTGGCCGTTGCCGTGGGTGGCGAGGATGGAGTCGAGAACGGCCTTGACCTCGGCGTAGACGGAGCTGCGGAACTCGTCGTTGGCGAACTCGAGGCCCGGCTCGATGAGGGCAGCGTTTTCCTCGACGGTGAGGCTGGGGTTGGCTTCGAGGTTGCCGAGGATCCAGCTTTCGCGCTCTGTGACGATCTGGTCGCGGAACTCGTCGGTCGCGACCTTGTATCCCCACTCGCGGAAGGCACCTTCGGTGAACTTCTGGATGTTGCCTTTGTGAACTAGGGTGACGGTCTTGCGACCGCTTTCGAGAGCGAAGCGGATGGCGGCGCGGACGAGGCGGCTGGTGCCGAAGATGGAGATGGGCTTGATGCCGACGCCGGAGTCGGTGCGGACCTGTTTCTTGCCGCCCTTGAGCAGGTCGTTGTTGAGGAAGTCGATGAGGCGCGCGGCGTCTGGAGTGCCCTGGCGGAACTCGATGCCGGAGTAAACATCCTCGGTGTTTTCGCGGTAGAGGACGATGTCGAGCTTTTCCGGATGCTTTACGGGCGATGGGACGCCAGCGTAATACTTCACGGGGCGGACGCAGGAGTAGAGATCGAGTATCTGGCGGAGCGCGACGTTGAGCGAACGGATGCCGCCGCCGACGGGGGTGGTGAGGGGCCCTTTGATGGAGACGCGGAGGTCGCGCGCGGCAGCGACGGAGTCGTCCGGGAGCCAGGTGTGGAACTGGCGGAAGGCTTTTTCTCCGGCGAAGATTTCAAACCACTTGATGGAGCGCTTGCCGGAGTATGCCTTTTGGACGGCGGCATCGAAGACGCGCTGGGATGCCTTCCAGATGTCGCGGCCCGTGCCGTCTCCCTCGATGTAGGGGATGATGGGGTTGTCTGGAACCTGGAATGTGCCGTTGGAGTATTGGATTGCGGAGCCGTCCGCTGGGAGAGTGAGACCGTTGTAAGTAGATTGCATTGCGTTGCCTGGTGTCCTTTCCGTGATTGCTTCGAGTCGGTTCATCCGATGGAAAACGGCTGGCGCAGGAAAGCGCCGGATCGGCCAGACTAGCAGGCCAAAAGTAGAGGCTAACACCGGGAAAATACAAGTGGCAATCGGTCGCAGGCAGTGGGCACGCGGGATGCGGCGCATTGCGGGACGTGCGGGCGTCCTGGCGCGCTTTGCCAGCTCTGCGGCGAGCGGATGAATGAGTGGTGAATTGGCAAACTGGAGAGCCAATGGAGCGGCGTGGGGCGGCTACGGATCGGATACACTGGAGCCTTGGAAAACTGCGGCCCGCGCGGGGAATGGGCGAGCCGGAGAGCTTGTGAGCGGAGAACGAGGCTATGTCTGGATTGGGGTCAGGATTGCAGTCGGGATTGCAGTCGGGATTGCGGAAGTCGAAGGCAGAGAAGTACCGGATTGCGCTGATACAGATGAGCATGGGAGCGGATCCGGAGGCGAATCTGGAGCGGGCGGTCGAGCGCGTGCGCGAGGCGGCGCGGCTGGGGGCGAATGTGGTCTGCCTGCCGGAGCTGTTTCAGGCGCAGTACTTCTGCCAGCGCGAGGATACGAAGTTGTTCGATCTGGCCGAGGCGGTCCCAGGGCCGACGACGGAGCGGATAGCCTCGGTTGCGCGGGAGACGCGGACGGTGGTGATCGCTTCGCTGTTCGAGCGGCGGGCGGCGGGGCTGTATCACAACACGGCGGTGACCTTCGCGACGGATGGGTCGATTGCGGGTGTATATCGGAAGATGCACATTCCGGACGATCCGCTTTACTACGAGAAGTACTACTTTACGCCGGGGGATCTGGGATTTCAGGCGGTGGATACGGCGTTTGGTCGCATCGGGACGTTGGTGTGCTGGGACCAGTGGTATCCGGAGGGCGCGCGGTTGACGGCGCTGCAGGGCGCAGAGACGCTGTTTTATCCCACGGCGATCGGGTGGCATCCGGCAGAGAAGGCGGAGTTTGGCGTGGCGCAGTACGAAGCGTGGCAGACCATCCAGCGGTCCCACGCGATTGCCAACGGGGTGTATGTGGCGGCGGTGAACCGGGTGGGCATGGAGCATGGCGATGTGCGCGGCGACCGTGCCGACGGCCCGGGACTGGAGTTCTGGGGCGGGTCGTTCCTCGCGGACCCGTTTGGGCGGGTGATCGCGAAGGCTTCGCACGATGCGGAGGAGATTCTGATGGCGGAGATCGATCCGGGGCTGATCGAAGAGACGCGGCGGAACTGGCCGTTTCTGCGGGATCGGCGGATCGATGCCTATGGCGGGATTACCCAGCGGTTTCTGGACGGGCGCGGTTCCGGGCTGGAGCAGAAATAGTGGCCGCTCGGAAGACAATGGATACGCCAGTGAGCGGGCTGCCGCAGGAGCTCGGTTTTCGGATGCCAGCGGAGTGGGAGCGTCACGGGGGGACGTGGATTGCCTGGCCGCACAATGCTTCGGATTGGCCGGGAAAGTTTGTTGCGATTCCGTGGGTGTATGTGGAGATTGTGCGGCTGTTGGCGGAGCGGGAGCGGGTTCACATTCTGGTGAAGGATGGGGCGCTCGAACAGCGCGCGCGGAGGATGCTGGAGCGTGGCGGGGTGCGGCTCGATCAGGTGAGCTTCCATCGGTGGGCGACGAATCGGGTGTGGCTGCGGGACTCGGGACCGATCTTTGTGAAGGACGGGCAGGGCCAGGTCGCAGTGACGGACTGGAGGTTCAATGCGTGGGCGAAATATGAGGACTGGAAGCTGGATGACCGGAATCCGGAGCGAGTGGCAAAGCTGCTGGGGATGAAGCGCTGGCAGCCAACGGTCCGGCACGCGGATGGGCGGGAGCAGCGGTTGGTGCTGGAGGGCGGCAGCATCGATGTCAACGGTGCGGGAGCGCTGCTGACGACCGAAGAGTGCCTGCTGAGCGAGGTGCAACAGCGAAATCCGG
>JAJZFR010000204.1 GCA_021805265.1 Acidobacteriota bacterium
CGTTGGTTCGAGGATGACTCTCCTGTACACTGGAGAGTCCATATATGAATACTCCAGAACGCAATACTCCCATAGATGTCGGCATTCTCGGCGCCACCGGCATGGTCGGCCAGCGCTTCATCCAGCTTCTCGAAGACCATCCCTGGTTCCGCATCACATGGCTCGCCGCCAGCGACCGCTCCAGCGGCAAGCGCTATGAAGACGCCGCAAAATGGCGTCTCGATTCCCCTTGCCCCGAGCGCATCGCCTCCATGATCCTCGCGCCAGCCGAACCCGATCACGCCCCACGAGTCATCTTCGCCGCCCTTGACGCTGACATCGCCTGCGAGCTTGAGCCAAAATTCGCCGCCGCAGGATGCGCCGTCATCTCCAACTCGAGCGCCTTTCGCATGGCTCCAGGGGTCCCGCTGGTCATCCCCGAGGTCAACCCCGACCACCTCCAGCTCATCGAAGGCCAATCCTCGCGCAAGAGCTCCGGGGGATATATCGTCACCAACCCCAACTGCTCCGCCATTGGCCTCGTCATGGCGCTCAAGCCCATCGAGGAGCGCTTCGGCATCGAGCAGATATTCGTCACCACCATGCAGGCCGTCTCCGGCGCGGGCTATCCCGGCGTTCCCTCCATGGACATCCTCGGCAACGTCGTCCCCTATATCAAAAACGAAGAGCAGAAGATGGAAGAGGAGACCCTCAAGCTCCTCGGACACCTCGAAAACAACTCCATCCACCCCCTCGACGCGCGCATGAGCGCCCACTGCAATCGCGTCCCCGTCGAGGACGGCCACACCGAGAGCGTCTCCATCCAGCTCCGCCGCAAAGCCTCCCGCGAAGACCTGCTCGCCGCCTGGGCCGACTTCCGACCGCTCGCTGGCCGGCATCTGCCCATCGCTCCCGACCAGCCCGTCGAGTGGGTCGCTGCGGAAGACCGCCCCCAGCCCCGGCTCGACCGCAACCGTGGCCGCGGCATGGCCACCACCGTCGGGCGTCTGCGCCCCTGCGGCCTGCTCGACTGGAAGTTCACCCTGCTCTCCCACAACACCATTCGCGGCGCTGCCGGAGCAGCCATTCTCAATGCCGAGTTGCTCCAGAGCCTCGGCAAACTCGAACCCATGGCCGTCGCAGCCGAGCGCTGAGCACGGAATCCACGCAGTGAATCCAACCGGATTCCTCGCCTATCCCACAGGATGATCTTCCCATGAGTCTTGTAGTCATGAAATTCGGCGGCACCTCGGTCGAGGACGCAACCGCCATCGACCGCACCGCCGCCATTGTCGCCGGACGGATCGCTCTCGGCAAAAAACCCGTCGTCGTCGTCAGCGCCATGTCCAAGGTCACCGACCAGTTGCTCACCGCAGCAGCCGCAGCCAGCCGCGGCGACCGCACCGGCGCGCTCGCCATCAGCTCTCGCCTGCGCAGCCGCCATCGTGACACCGCCGCAGCCCTGCTCACCAATCCGTCCGAGATTGCAGCCCTCCGAAACTGGATCGAGTCCGAGTTCGACGCCCTCGATGAGGTCCTGCGCGGCCTCGCCGCCATCCTCGAACTCACCCCGCGCATCTCCGACCTCATCGTCAGCTACGGCGAGCGACTCTCAAGCGCCATCATCGCCCGCGCCTTTGCCCAGCGCGGACTCAACGGCGCTCACGTCGATGCCCGCGACATAATCATCACCGACTCCCAGTATCAGAAAGCCGTCCCCAACGACGCGCTTATCGAAGCCCGCTGCGCGGAAATCCTCCGTCCGCTGGTCGATGCCAGCCAGGTCCCCGTCCTCGGCGGCTTCATCGGAAGCAACGAAGCTGGCATCACCACCACACTCGGACGCGGCGGCTCCGACTTCACCGGCGCGCTCCTTGGCGGAGCCATGAACGCCGAAGCCATCGAAATCTGGACCGACGTCAACGGCATCATGACCACCGACCCCCGCATCTGTCCCGACGCCCTCCGCGTCAAGGTCATCAGCTTCGAGGAGGCCGCTGAACTCGCCTACTTCGGCGCCAAGGTCCTTCACCCCGCCACCATTCTGCCCGCCGTCCGCAAGAACATCCCCGTCCTCGTCCTCAACTCCCGCAACCCGGCAAACGATGGCACCCGCATCATCGCCCTCGCCCCCCACTGCAACAGCCCCTTCAAGTGCATCGCCGTCAAACGGAAGCTCACCATCATCGACGTCGTCGCAAGCCGCATGCTCATGACCCACGGCTACCTGAAATCCATCTTCGACATCTTCGACAAACACCAGTGCCCCGTCGATATGGTCTCCACCAGCGAGGTCAGCGTCTCCCTCACCGTCGATTCCAACGACAAGCTGCCCGCCATTGCCGATGACCTCAGCCGCATCGCCGACGTCAAGTACGAGGGCCAGAAAGCGCTCGTCTGCATGGTCGGCGAAGACATTCGCGGACAGAACGGCATCGCCGCACAGGTCTTCTCTGCCGTCCGCCACGTCAATGTACGCATGATCTCCCAGGGCGCAAGCGAGATCAACATGAGCTTCATGATCGAGGAGTCCGATGTCGAGGAAGCCGTGCGCTCACTCCACGCGGCCTTTTTCGCGAACCCCGACCCAGCGGTCTTCGATGTCGAAGCGCGCCAGCCCGCCGCCCGATAACCCGCCCAACGGCCCACATCGACAACCCGCGTCGGCGGTATGCGCGGCCAGTGCTGCTCCCGGAGTATTCTGCTAGCAGGAGGTAAGCCCATGCTCATGCTCGTCCTCGGAAAAGGTAAAACCGGCAGCCTCGTCGCTCAGGTAGCCCGCGAACGCGGCCACTCCGTCCGGGTGCTCGACTGGAAGGAAAACGCCGGAGCTGGTGCGCTCACCGCACCCACCCTGGCTCACATCGACGTCGTCCTCGACTTCACCAACCCCGACTCCGCCATCGAAAACATGCGCTCCTGCCTCGCCCTCGGCGCGCGCATCGTGGTCGGAACCACTGGCTGGTACGACAGGATTCCAGCCATGAAAGCCATGGCTCACCGCAAGGGCGGAGCCTTGCTCTACGCCTCCAACTTCTCGCTCGGCGTCCAGAAGTTCTTCCAGCTCACCGCTCAGCTCGCCCGCCTCCAGGAATACAGCTTCGAGATCACCGAAACCCACCACGCCTCCAAGCTAGACTCCCCCTCCGGCACCGCTCTCACACTCAAGCAGATTCTCCTCGAAGCCCACCCCGAAGCGCAGATCGAAATCGCCGCCCACCGCAGCGGCGAGGTCAGCGGACTCCATGTCGTCGCCGCCCGCAGCCAGAGTGACTCGATCGAACTGCGCCATGAAGCCTTCGATCGCCGCGGCTTCGCCCTCGGTGCCGTCATCGCCGCCGAGTGGCTCGCCGGAAAGTCCGGTGCCTGGGAGTTCCGAGAAGTCGCCGATAAAATCCTCGCCGGGCTACTCTAACCCAACCCCTCGCCCCAGACCAGCCTCCAAACCAGGAAAATTGAGCCACGGAAAACCGCAGACCGGAAGTGAAACAAAAAAGTGGGACGAAAATCCAAACTCCCCGGTCTCCGCGTCAAGGACGGCTACCTCCGCCATCCCTTCGACATCGAGTATCAGGTCGAAACCAGCGGCCTCGTCCACGGACGCAACCTCAAAACCGGCCACCCCAATGATCGCCACAACACTGCCTACTACGCCGTCGCCCCATCCGTCTTCCTTGGCCTGCGCGACCTCTGGTGGTCACTGCCGCGCCCCGCTCCGCTTGCCCAATACACCTTCCTCGACTTCGGAGCGGGCATGGGTCGCGCAACCCTGCTCGCCGCCACCATGCCCTTTCGCCAGGTCGTCGCCATTGAACTCCATCCCGCTCTCGCTGCCATGGCCCGCAAAAACTGCGCTCTCTGGCAAATCCAGGGTCGCGCCAAATCGCCCATCCGCGTCGTGTGCGCCGACGCCACCGACTTCGTCTTCCCTGAAACCCCCTGCCTCGCCTTTCTCTTCAATCCCTTTCGCGCGCCCGTCCTCCGCGCGCTCCTCAAATCCATCGAACGCAGCTTTCGCGACCGCCCCGGCCACTTCGACCTCCTCTACGCCAACCACGAAATGGAGGCCGTCTTACACAACCGCCCCGGATGGCAGCGCCTCTGGACCGGAAACATTCCACTCTCACCCCAGGACGAACAGGCAGACCGCCAAATCCTCAACCACCAGCCCGACGGCGAGTACGCCTCCTCAACCGAGGAACCATGCTCCATCTATCGCTGGCTCGGCCATGATCGAGCTGCTTCGCCGTAATCCGCACAAAATACCAAAGTTAACCTCCCCATCAAACCCTTCCTCCCATACCATCATCTTAGGAACCGTACCCCCCTTGGAGAATCTCTGGATGACTATGAAGTCGATCATTACACTGTTCGTCACCGCACTCGCTGCGGCCATTCCTCTCTGCGCCTCCGCCGCCCAGACCGACGTCGCCCTCAGCGCCTACGGCGCCTTGAACACCACCACCAACACCAGCAACGGACTCACCCAGACACCGGCAAACTCCATCGGCGGCATGATCGAGCTGCGTCACATCTCCAAGCCCTGGATCGGCTACGAAGCCAGCTATTCCATGAACCGCGCCAACCAGAGCTACAGCAACCCCATCGCCTGCCCCGGCGCAAGCTGCCCACTCTCTCCCTATTCCGCTTCCGTCTCGGCGAACGCAAGCGAAATCACCGGTGACTGGGTATTTTCCGTCAAAACCAAACGATTCCGACCCTTCGCCCTCGCTGGCGCTGGGGTGATCCTCAATACACCTACCAAGGGAACGGTCTACTCTTATTCCCTGGCGGCAAATCCCGCGTTCCAAAGCACCACCGCGCCCACCAGCTCAGCCACCAAACCCGTCCTCGTCCTCGGCTTCGGGTTGGACTGGAGCATCTTTCCCCATCTCGGCCTGCGATTCCAGTATCGCGACAACCTCTACACAGCCCCGGCTCTCACCACGGCCATCGGCTCCACCAATGCGCTCTCGGAAACCCAGGGCCCTGTGATCGGCGCGTACTACAGCTTTTGATCCGTTCTCGATTCTTCGCGGCCTGTTCCCGTCACCGATAGCAGGGAACGGGCTTCTTCCGCGACCAGGTCAGGGGCGCTCCAGCTATCGCTGGCCTGATAATGACCGGCCTGGTAACGGCTGGCTTGGTAACTGCTGGCCCGGCAACTGCCCGCGCAACACGCGCAAGGCGCAAACCTCTGCCATCCCCGCTCCATCCAGCCCATCCCCGGACAGTTTCCCTTCCCTCGAGCCTCTTCCCGCCCGCAACCGCGCTATCGCCACGCGACGCGCGGCCAATGCCGCCTCCACCACCGATGCGGCCTCGATCGCCGCTTCTCGAGCATTCCTCGGATTCCGATAATCCCCCATCAGTCCCTCCCTCGCGCCAACCATGCCCGACGCGACGTACAAGGGGCAGAAACATCCCCAAAAAAATACTCTGAAGATTGGAAAAAACTCATGCCACCCTTTTCCACCCCATCAATCTTTCTCATTCCTCAGACAGACCCTGCTCGGGTATTTGCATCTAAATTTGCATTCACTGGCGCGAAAGCCACCCTCGCCAGCCTGTAAGCGCTGGGGGCTGGCGCAGTTTTCCTGCTCTCGAGCAGAACTTTCGCAGCAAGACCAAGCAAGACCAACCGAGGAGAACCATGTCAATTTCCAAGCATCTCCGCCTCTCGCTCACCGCTCTGCTGGCCATCACTGCCATGGCCCTTCACGCGCAAGGTACCCGGCCAGCCCCGTCCATCCCACCCGCCCCAACAACAATTGTCAAGCCAGATACGGTTGTCCATCTCAACGTCGATGTGGACACCAAACAGGGTGAACCCATCCCCGGCCTCACCCAGTCCGACTTCACCCTGCTCGATAACAACGCCACCCCCAGCGGAGTCAAGTTCAAAGCCGCCGCACCCGGCCAGGGACAGCTTGAAGTCATCATCCTCATGGATGCGGTCAACACACCCTTCCAGACCGTCGCCTACGAGCAGCAGCAGATCGAAAAATTCCTCAAGACCAAAGGCGCAACCCTGCCCCATCCCACCACCGTCGCCTACGTGACCGACAAGGGACCGCAGATTCAGAAAGGTTTCACCACCAACGGCGTCGAACTCGAAGCCTCGCTTGAAAAAATCTCCACCGGTCTGCGCTTCCTCACCCGCACCGCTGGTTACTGGGGAGATACCGAGCAATACACCATGTCCATCGAGGCCCTCCAGGAGGTAGCCGGTTACTGCGCCCAGTTGCCCGGACGCAAGCTCGTCATCTGGGTCTCCCCCGGCTGGCCGCTGCTCTCCGGCGTCCGCACAGAACTCGACGGCAAGCAGGAAGCCAATGTCTTTCGTGACATCGTCGCCTTTTCCACTGCTCTCCGCCGAGCCAACGTCACCCTCGACAACGTCAATCC
>JAJZFR010000203.1 GCA_021805265.1 Acidobacteriota bacterium
CGATGACTGGTACGGGCGGAAGCGCAAGCCTGCGGAAGCGCGTTGAGGGACCGGTGAAAATCCACAACCGGCTCTGGCGAAAGCAGATCGGCCAGCATATCTTCGCGGCCAGAAGCAAACTCGTAGCAAGCTCGGCTTGACATCGTTCCGCAGCAAGCCGATTCTAAACAATTGGGCCATTGGAGTCATTGCCGGGAGGCTTCTCCGGCAAGTGGCCGAAGGAGATGGCTGCAATCGGAGGCGGTTGGTTTGCGGGTTCGCGTTTTCTATCACGACAAATGTTTCGACGGGGCCTGTTCGGCGTCCCTGTTTACTCGGTTTCATCAGCAGTCGGTTCTGCCGGGGATGGGCCTCACTCCGGATCGGGTGACCTATGAATATCATGGACTGGTCCATCGCGCGGGCGCGTTGTTTGACGAGGCGGCCTTTACCGGCGACGAAAACGCCATTGTCGATTTCAAGTACTCGGCCTCGCCCCGGATCACCTGGTGGTTTGACCATCATCAGTCGGCCTTTCTGACGGCCGAGGACGAAGCCAACTTCCGCGCCTGTCAGCAGGATGCCGACTGCGCGCGGCACCGGTTCTTCGATCCCGCCTACATCTCCTGCACCAGCTTCCTGGCCCATATTGCGGCGACGCGATTCGGCTTCGATACCACTCCGGTCTCCGAGCTGGTTCACTGGGCCGACATCGTGGACGGCGCGCGCTATGAAAGCCCGGAGTCGGCGGTTGCGATGGCCGCGCCGGCGATGAAGCTGACGCTGATTATCGAGGCCACCCAGGATGCCGCGTTTCTTCCCCGGCTGATTCCTCTCCTGACCGAGATGCCGCTGGCCGAGGTACTCGAGCAGCCGTTTGTCGCTCCGTTATTGCCGCCCCTGCTCGAGCAGCACCAGCGCGCGATTGCGCTCATCGGGGAGCGGGCCGAGTATCGCGACGGGACCATCTTCTTTGACATCTCCGATCACCCGATGGAGGGCTTCAACAAGTTCATTCCGTATTTTCTTTACCCCCAGGCGACGTATTCGATTGGCCTGTCGCGCTCGAGTTTTCGCACCAAGGTTGCCGTGGGGTCAAATCCCTGGACCAGGGCGCGCGGGGAGCAGATGGTGAATCTGGCCAGGGTCTGCGAGCGCTACGGCGGCGGCGGCCATGCGCGGGTGGGGGCGATCAGCTTTTCGCCCGAGCGCGGCGACCAGGCCCGCGAAGCCTCGCGCACCATCGTTGCCGAACTGCGAGCGGCCAATCCGTTTCCTGGCGAGTGATCCTTCGGAGGTGCTTCCTGAAAAACGGCTCGGAGGGTACAGTGCGGAGATTTCCCTGCTTGTTTTTGCTGCTTGCATGCTTCGCGTTGCAGCTTCCAGCGCAGTTGCCGGACAAGGTGTTGCCCCAGTGGTCGATCGGGCCGTTCACCCGTCCGCTCGATGCGCCGGTAATTCGTCCTAATCCCGAGGCTCTTTTCACGGACCCTTTGCTACTCCAGCCGGTGCACTGGGAGGCGCTCAATACCTTCAATCCGGCGGCCATTGTCCGGGACGGGAAGGTGTATGTCCTCTATCGCGCCGAGGACGACTCGGGCGCGATGCAGATCGGCATGCACACCTCCAGGCTGGGGCTTGCCGTTTCGAGCGACGGGCTTCACTTTGCGCCCATGGCCCAGCCGGTCTTCTATCCCGCCAAAGACGATCAGCAGGCGCGCGAGTGGCCGGGCGGCGTTGAAGACCCGCGCCTGGTCGAGGCTCCCGACGGCGGCTACGTGCTCACCTACACGCAGTGGAATCGCAAGACGTACACAATCGGCGTGGCCACCTCGCGCGATCTCATCCACTGGACGAAACATGGCCCGGCGCTCGGCGAATCCGGACCGTATGCTCGCCTCGAGTACAAGTCCGGCGGAATTGTGACCCACGTTCACCACGGGCGTCTGGTTGCGGCGCGGATCGGCGGGCGCTTCTGGATGTACTGGGGCGAGATCGAGATTCGCCTCGCGTGGTCGCGCGATCTGGTTCACTGGACGCCGGTCGAGACCGCTCCCGCCCAGCCTCTGGTGCTCCTGCATGATCGCGCGGGACGCTTCGACAGCGGATTTCCCGAGGTCGGGCCGCCCCCAATCCTGACCGCCAGGGGAATTCTGCTGCTCTACAACGGAAAGAATGCCGACGGAAACTACGGGACGCGAAGCGAGGACCGCGACGGCGACCTTGACCCCGGAGCTTATGCCGTGGGCGAGGCGCTCTTCGACGCCCACGCGCCGGAAAAACTCCTCGCCCGTCTCGATCAGCCTGTACTCCGGCCCCAGCGGCCCTACGAACGGAGCGGCCAGTACGCCGCAGGAACCACCTTTGCGGAAGGACTTGTCCTGTTTCATCATCGCTGGTTTCTCTACTACGGCTGTGCAGACTCGTTCGTGGCCGTAGCCACCGCGCCGGTAACCCACTGAGGTCGCATTCTCCTATTGACAATCGATAGGAAACGGTTCAGACTCGTATCGATATTCGATAGGACCAGATTTCGAGACTCGTCAGGTCCGGATTCGTAAGGAGTGACTGAATGAGTTCCAGGCAAACCAATCTGCTGCAGGGTACGCTCGACCTGCTCATTCTCAAGGCGCTTCGGGCCGGGGAGCTCCACGGCCTGGGTGTTTCGCGGCGCGTCGAGCAGATCACGCAAGGGACGTTTCTGGTCAAGCCGGGTTCGCTTTTTCCTGCGCTTCATCGCATGGAGGAAGCGGGCTGGCTGAGTTCCTTCTGGGGCGAATCGGAAAACAATCGGCGAGCAAAGTTTTATCGCCTCACGCGGGCTGGAAAACGTCAGCTTGAAGTCGAGACGGAGCAGTGGGCAAAGGTAGCCCTGGCTATTTCGAGCGCCTTGAAGGCTACGTAGGAGGCTGAGGATGAAACTCTGGGTACACATCCGCAGTGTGCTGCGAAACTTCTACCGTAAAAGCGAGCTTGAGAGGGAACTCGACGACGAGGTTCGCGCCTATGCGGAGATGGTGACCGACGAGCGGATCGCGGCGGGCATCGGTCCCGCCGAAGCACGCCGCACCGCGCTGGCGCAGTTTGGCGGCATCGAGCAGGTGAAGCAGGCCGTGCGTCAACGCCGCGCTGGCGCGGGCGTCGAGCAACTCTGGCAGGATGCCCGCTTCGGTGTTCGACAGTTGCGTCGCAATCCTGGTTTCACGCTGACCGCGCTCCTCACGTTGGCCCTTGCGATCGGGGCAAACACGGCGATCTTTTCCATCGTGAATGCGCTCATGCTTGAAAGCCTGCCCTATCCGAACCCGGAGCGCATGGGCACCATTTTTACGCGCATCACTCTGGGCACCAGGGCTTCCGACGAGCGGCATCACGTGAACGGAGAGCAGTGGGAACTGCTGCGCGATGACGTTCCGGCATTGATCTCCGCGGTTTCCGGGATTCGACCTTCCGGCGTGAATCTGGAGGCAGGCCGACGCGTACAGTACGTGCAAGACCAGCGCGTCTCGGCGCAGTATCTCGACGTTCTGGGCATCCGACCGGCGATCGGGCGCAATTTTACTGCGGAGGAGGACCGACCTCACGGTCCAACGGCAGCCATTCTCAGCGACAGCCTGTGGCGCAGCGTGTTTGGCGCAGACCGCGGCATTGTGGGGCGCACAATTCTTTTGAAAGGCGCAACCTACACCGTCATAGGCGTATTGCCGCAGGATGCGACGACGCCATCCAATGCGGATATTTATACGGCGCTGCAGCCGGCCCATGACGGCGAGGGCGGGGGAACAAACTTTGACGCCATCACCCGCCTGCGCAATGGCGCAACCTGGCAGGAGGCAGACGCCGAGATCAACCGGGCGTGGTTGAAGCGCACAAATCGATATGAGCAGGGAGACGATCCGGGAGCGCAGGTGAGCTACCATTCTGTGCCGCTGCAGCAGGGCCAGGCGGCGACCCTGCGTCCGCAGGCGTTATCCCTGATGCTTGCCGCAGGATTTATCCTGCTGATCGCCTGCGCCAATCTTGCCGGGTTGACGCTGGTCCGCATGATGCGGCGTACCCCGGAGGTGGCTACGCGCCTCGCGCTGGGGGCTTCGCGCTGGCAGATTCAGCGGCAGTTCTGGATCGAAAACCTGTTGCTCGCTCTGGTGGGCGGAGCGGCAGGGATCGGCACGGGAGATATTGCCTTGCGCGGCCTGCTGGCGCTGTTGCCCGAGCACTTTCTCCCCGTTGCGCACGTTTCGCTGGACGGCCGAGTATTGGCGTTTACGCTGCTTCTCTCGCTCCTTACCAGCATTCTTTTTGGCATGCTGCCTGCGCTGGCCACACGCAAGGTGGACCTGCGTTCTTCGCTGGCAAGCCGCTCGCTGGCTGGCATTGGCAGTCAGCGACTCCGACAGATTCTCATTGCTGGTGAGGTTGCGCTGACGGTCGTGCTGCTGGCCGCTTCCGGCCTGCTCATCCGTACTCTGATCCACCTGGAGACACTGCCGCCGGGGTTCGATCCGCAGGGAGTCATGACGGCCAGGGCCTCGCTCGACGATGTTCGCTTTCACGATCCCGCGACCTTCGAAAAATTACTGGACCAGAGTACGGCAGCGATGCGGCAGATTCCCGGAGTACAGGATGCGGCTGTCGGGCTGAGCTTGCCCTTCGAGCGCTCCATGGTCATGGGAGGAATATCCATCGGCGACGGAAAGGAATCGGGGCAAAAGGCGATGGCGGACCTCGTTTATGTCACTCCGGATTATTTTTCCACCCTGCAAATTCCGATCCTGATCGGGCGCTCGTTTACCACGGCAGACGGCGCGAAAACCCAGCACGTGGCCATTGTGAATCAGAGATTCGTTCACAAGTATTTCCACGGCGAAAACCCGATAGGCCGTCACCTGAACAAGGACACGGTCATTGTTGGCGTTGCAGCCGACGTAGCCATGGCGCCGGGAATCGATGCCAACGCGCCGCTGACCGGCGAGGAAACCATGTACATTCCCGCCACCCAAACCGTCAGTAGCCTGGTCTCGATGGCTCACGTCTGGTTTCAGCCAAGCTGGATTGTTCGGACGTCGGGCCGCGTCGAAGGATTGACCGCGCAGATGCAGCGCGCGCTCACGAGCGCCGCTCCGGACCTGCCCTTCTCAGGCTTCTTCAGCATGGGCGACCTGCAGGCCAGGACCCTGGCCACGCAGCGGGTAGAAGTGGCGCTCTTGAGCGTGATGGCTGCTCTGGCGCTGGTTCTGAGTGCGGTTGGAATCTTCGCTCTGGTGGCGAGCATCGTGGGACAGAAGACGCGCGAGATAGGCATCCGCATCGCACTTGGTTCAACCGTTCGTCAAGCCATGGTCCATATCGGAGTGCCGGGTGCGCGCGCTTCAGCATTGGGGCTTGTCGTGGGCCTGGTCCTGTGTGCGGGAGCGCTGCGTACGATGCGCAGTGTGCTGTATGGAGTGGGCGTCTATGACGGAACCACGATCTTCGCTGTGGTTGTTCTGTTCGCAATGGTCATTGCTGCTGCCACCGCATTGCCGACTCTGCGTATTGCGACCATCGATCCGGCACAGACCTTGCGAGACGAGTAGCTCGCCGCCGCAGTGCATTGGCGTGCTCTCTAAACCTTGACGTGGCGGCTGGGCCAGTCGGCGCGGCGGTGGTCGTGGAAGGCGCGGACGCCTTCGCGGAAATCCTCTGAAGAGTGTTGCTCGGCGTTGGCGGCGATGGCTGCTTCAATCTCTTCCTCGAGCTGGGCTGCATCATGATGAACAAGCAACTGCTTGACGGTGCGCATCGCCTGAGGGCTGTTGAGCAGCAGGGACTGGGCGAGCGCGTGGGCCTCGGCCATTAGCTCCTCGCAGGGCACCACGCGGGTGACAAGGCCCAGGCGCATGGCCTCCTCGGCCTTGAGAATGCGTCCGCTCAGCAGCAGCTCGCGGGTGCGTTTTTCGCCCATCTGGCGGCGGAGAAAGGTGGCGACAATGGCGGGGGTGAATCCGACCCGGACCTCGGTGTATCCGAAGCGCGCCTCGGGCGCGGCGTAGGTGAAGTCGCAGAGCGTGGCCAGCGCCATACCGCCCGCAATGGCCGGTCCGTTGACCGCAGCGATGATCGGCTTGGGAAACTCATACAGCGCGCGCAGGACACGGGCCATGTTTTCCGAATCGCGGCGGTGCTCCTCGATGGTGCTGGCGTGCATGACGGCGAGGTTGTCCATGTCCAGCCCGGCACAGAAGGCGGAGCCGGCACCGGTGAGCACAACCACTCCGCAATCGCACTGCACCGCTTCATCGAGCGCTTCGGTCAGCTCCTCGATGAGCAGCGGGCAGAGCGCGTTGCGCTTGTCCGGACGGTTCAGGGTGATGGTCTGGACGCCGCGTGACGAGGACACCAGC
>JAJZFR010000371.1 GCA_021805265.1 Acidobacteriota bacterium
CGACAGATAAGCCAGCGAATCGGCCTCGATGAACTGGCGGATTTCTTCCACAGATTTGTTGGCCGCAATGAGGTCGCGCTTGCTCGGTGTATCGACACCATAGAAACAAGGCGAGATGGTCGGCGGGCAACTGATGCGCAGGTGAACTTCCTTTGCGCCCGCGCCGCGAACCATGCGCACGATCTTGCGGCTTGTAGTCCCGCGGATGATCGAGTCGTCGATCAGGATGATGCGCTTGCCTTCGAGCAAGTTGCGCACGGGGTTGAGCTTGAGCTTGACGCCGAAGTCGCGAACCCGCTGCTCGGGCTCGATGAAGGTGCGTCCGACGTAGTGGTTGCGGATCAGGCCCAGGCGAAAGGGAATGTCTGCCTCCGCGGCATAGCCGATGGCGGCCGTCACTCCGGAGTCGGGCACGGGGACGACCAGATCGGCCGCCACGTGGGACTCCCGCGCAAGCTGGCGGCCCATCTGTTCCCGGCTCTCCTGGACCCACCGGCCATAGATGCGGCTGTCTGGGCGCGCAAAATAGACATGCTCGAAGATACAGCTTGTCTGCGGGACGCCGGTGGCAAACTGTCTGCTGGTTACGCCATCCGCAGTCACCATCACCAGTTCGCCGGGAAGCACATCGCGCTCATACTCGGCGCGCAACAGATCGAATGCGCAGGTCTCCGAGGCGAAGACGATGGTGTCCGGGCCATCGGCGTTGCGGATCCGGCCCATCGAAAGAGGACGAAAGCCGCGCGGGTCGCGGGCGGCGAAGATCCGGTCGCGGGTCATCATCACGATCGAGAACGCGCCCTCGACCTGGCTGAGCGAATCGGCAACCGCGTCCACCAGCGAGTTGGCTGCCGAGTGAGCGATAAGCTGGACGATAATCTCCGAGTCCGATGTGGTCTGAAAATATGCACCGGCGCGTTCGAGACGCGTACGGAGATTGCCCAGGTTCACCAAGTTGCCGTTGTGAGCAATGGCGATCAGGCCTTTGGTGGATTCCACGCGGATAGGCTGCGCATTGAGCAGCGCGGAGTCACCCGTGGTCGAGTAACGCGTGTGGCCGATGCTCAACTCTCCCGGCAGCTTGGCCAGCACGTCTTCCGTGAAAATCTCGGAGACCAGGCCCATGCCTTTGATGTTCGAGAGGTTCTGCCCGTTGGCGGTTGCGATGCCTGCTGATTCCTGGCCCCGGTGCTGCAATGCATAGAGGCCGAGATAGACCTGCCGAGCCGCGTCAGGGTGGCCGTGGACAGCCATGACCCCGCACTCCTCGCGCAGCTTGTCGTCGTCGCGTTCGCGCCTGGCCGGCTCACACAATCCCGCGTCTCCGGAGCGATCTGCCATTTCCCGGACGCCCTGAAATAACCGATTGTGATGGAGGCGACTCTGGTTGCCGGTTTGAAACTCGGGTTCCGCGCTCATGCGGTCACCTCGTCGTGCAGCGACGATTCCAGCGACTCCGACCAGGTCGAGCGCAGGTCTTCAAGCGAAGCCCCAATCAGGGTCTCGCCGTAGATCGAGATTTCGATCCTGCTGCCGCCAGTTGATCCAATGCGTGTCGCCGAGTAGCCGTACATTTCTGCAAGGCTGGCAATCTCGTGGACGCGCTTTGGATCGGCGGAAACCAGCATGGTGGAAGCCGGCTCGGCAAAGATGCCGAACAGCGGCGCTGCCGCCTGTGAGGGGTCCTGTTCAACAACCGCGCCGATGGATTTGGCGAAGGCTGCCTGGGCGACGGCAACTGCCAGGCCGCCGTCTGAAATATCGCGCGCGGAATGCAGACATCCTTGGGTTGCGAGCTTGGCCAGCAGCAGGTGCAGCCGCGCCTCGGCGACGAGATCGAGCGCTGGTGGCTTGCCCCATAGGCTGCCAAGGACTGCGCGCGCGTACTCTGAGGATCCGAAGCTGCGCAGCGCCTCGATCTGGGCCTCGCTTTGGGCCTCGGGTGCTGCCGGATCGCCCTCGGTCGCAAGCTGCGCTTCATCCACAGGGACCAACGAGTAGACGATGTAGGGATTGATGCCGACCGGCTGAAACGGAACGGCAAGATCGGGCTGTGGCTCACCCGGATTCGGCGCTGGCCAAAGCAGCAGGATCGCATCGCCTGCGCGCTGAAATCCAGCAGGCACTGCGCGGGTTACGTCGTCCAGTATTCCCACCACGCCGAGCACAGGCGTGGGATAGATGCCGACGCCGCGAGTCTCGTTGTAGAGCGAAACATTGCCGCCGGTGATGGGCGTTCCGAGCGCCGTGCAGGCCTCGGCGATGCCGTCAATGGCGGACGAAAGCTGGGCCATGATTTCGGGTTTTTCCGGGTTGCCGAAGTTGAGGCAGTTGGTGGCGGCGACCGGCATGGCACCCGTTGCCGCAACCTTGCGCGCGGCCTCCGCTACGGCATGCATTGCGCCCAACTTGGGGTCCAGATAACACCAGCGCCCATTGCCGTCGAGCGCCATGGCCAGGCCGCGCTCGTGGCCGCACTCATGGACACGCACTCCGGTGCCCTTGATGCGCATGACCCCTGCTTCGCCAGCGCCGGGGCCAAGCACAGTATTCGTCTGGACCATGGTGTCGTACTGCTCGTGGACCCAGCGCTTGGAAGTGACGTTGGCGCTCGCCAGCAGCTTCCTGAGATCGGCCGTGTAGTCCCGCTGGACAGTCAGCCGTTCGAGCGCCTCGAGCGGAGCGTCGGCAGAAACAGGCGCGCGCCACTCGCCGACCGGGCGATGATAGAGCGGAGCATCGTCGGTGAGCGATTGATTGGGAATATCGGCGACCAGAACACCGTGGTGGCGGATGCGCAACCGCGGCTCGGCGACAACCACGCCCACCGTCACCGCGTCCAGGCCCCATTTGGCAAAGACTCGAAGAACTTCTTCTTCGCGACCCTTTTCCGCGACCAGCAACATGCGCTCCTGGCTTTCCGAGAGCATGATCTCGTAGCTGTTCATGCCCGTCTCGCGCTGGGGCACGTCGTCCAATTCCACATCGAGGCCCACCCCGCCGCGCGCGCCCATCTCGCAGGTCGAGCACGTCAGCCCAGCCGCACCCATATCCTGAATACCGACGATGGCTCCGGTCTGCATCGCTTCAAGGCACGCCTCCATCAGCAGCTTTTCCATGAACGGGTCGCCAACCTGGACATTGGGGCGCTTCTCTTCCGTTCCTTCATGAAACTCTTCCGAGGCCATCGTGGCTCCGTGAATGCCGTCGCGGCCCGTCTTTGCGCCGACGTAGATCACCGGATTGCCCACGCCAGCCGCCTTGCCATAGAAGATTTCGTCGATGCGGACAAGTCCCAGCGCAAAGGCGTTCACCAGAGGGTTGCCGCTGTAGCATGGCTCGAACTTCGTTTCGCCGCCGAGGTTGGGCACTCCGAAACAGTTCCCGTAGCCCGCGATTCCGCTGACCACGCCCTCGACGATCGAGTGGTTTTTGCGGATCATTTGCGCGGATTCGGGAGTCGTTGCGGGGATTTCCGCCACTTCGAGCGGCCCGAAGCGCAAGGAATCCATTACCGCCAGCGGTCGCGCGCCCATGGTAAAGATGTCGCGCAGGATGCCCCCCACGCCGGTGGCCGCGCCCTGGTGCGGCTCGATGTAACTAGGGTGATTATGGCTCTCGATCTTGAAGGCGCAGGCCCATCCATCGCCCACGTCGATGATGCCTGCGTTCTCCCCCGGCCCCTGCACAACGCGCTCGCTGCGGGTGGGCAGCCGCTTGAGATGAACCCGCGACGACTTGTAGGAGCAGTGCTCGCTCCACATCACCGAGTAGATGCCCAACTCGGTGAGCGAGGGTACGCGCCCCAGTGCGCCCAGAATGCGGTCGTATTCGCCTGCAGTGATGCTGTGGCTGGCCAGGAGTTCCGGGGTCACCACCGTAGCTTCAGGAGTTGTCCGAGTAGGCGATTGCGCTGTCATGGAGTCGGCTGGAACATCTCCGGAATGGGGTGAAGTTTTCATGAAATTCACAATCCATTGTCGCATGAGCCAGCATTCTCACCCTTTGCGTTCCGACGTTCAAATTCTGCCTGTCAGGTTTGTCGACTAGGCAAAGGCTCTCGATCCAAAAACTTCTGGTGATGGTTATCCCTGCGAGATGGTTATTCGGTGGAAGGGGCTTGATTCCTTTCTGAGTCTGCACTGGAAGTAGCATCACGAAAGCGATTTGATCTCTCTGCCTCAAGGAAATCATCTGCGATGGAAAGCCAATAGCCCCACAACGATCTTCCGCTGTTACCACCAAGGGCACAGATCGAAACTCCGGATATTCTGCGCCAGACCGTCCGCTCCGCCAGAGCGCTGGCAAACCTGCGCGGTTTTATGGCACTTGTTCCCAATCCAAAGCTTCTCGTCAACAGCATCGTGCTGCAGGAAGCGCGTTTGTCTTCGGAAATCGAAAACATCGTGACGACGAGCGATGATCTTTACCGAGCTGCTGCAAGTCCGGATGGGCTTGATGCTTGATGCGTGATGTATGATGCAAGCAGGCGTCCGGCCAGCCAATGGAGGCTCCATGCGCACCACCCTGACCATCGATGACGACGTGCTGGCTGCGGCCAGGGGTATGGCCGAGGCGCAGCGAAAATCCCTGGGGGAAGTGATTACTTCTCTCGCGCGAGAGGCGATGCGCCCTGCTGAAGCGCGGTCAGGGATTCGGAATGGGATTCGATTGCTGCCCATTCAGCCAGGTTCGACTCCTGTGACTCTGGAACACGTCAATCAGTTACGCGATGAGCTTCCATGACGTTCCTTCTGGACGTCAATGTAGTGATTGCGCTGATCGATCCCATGCACATCTTCCATGATGCGGCGCATGTGTGGCTATCGAATATCGGGACCGATACCTGGGCTACCTGTCCGTTGACCGAGAACGGCGCATTGCGTATCGCGGGACATCCACGGTATCGCAACTCTCCTGGGACTCCACACGCTGTATGTCAGGCAGTTTCGGATCTATGTGCATTACCGGGCCATGTCTTCTGGGCCGCCGACATCAGCATTCTGGACGCCAGATGGATCAACCCGGACAATCTGCTCACTTGCAGCCAGATAACGGACAGCTACCTGCTTGCGCTTGCCATTCGACATGGCGGAAAACTGGCCACCTTCGATGAACGGCTGGTGGCCAACTCGGTGCGCGGGGGACGAGCAGGATTACACGTAATTGGCGCGGAGAGGCATTGAGCCAGGCTCAGACGCCCATGCCGAACTCGCCCGCGCTGTTGCCGTCGTTGTTCGAGTAGAAGTCGTAGGGAGTGCGGTGGCTGAACTGGTAGCGTTTGCGGAGTTCGGTTCCCACGAAGAGGCCGACGGCGGCGATGCCGAGTCCGACAGAGACCCATCCGAGGGCGCGCAGTGCGTAGTGGCTGGCGGGGGCAACGGTTTCCTGGGGCTGGTTGTCGGACATGGGGAGCTCTCCTTCTTGGCTTGATGATAACCCAGCCGCGTGTACGCTTGTCCAGCTTGTCCAGCGGCGGCCGCTGTTGACCTTCATCGGCAGGAACCAATCTGGTCAAGCCAGCGCTGCTTTTCCGCCTCTGGCAGAAAGCTTGCTCGGAAGGAGTTTTCCGCGAGTGTGCAAAGCTCCTCGCGGGTGAATCCGTGTACCTCGTGCGCCAGTCGATACTCGTCCTCGACCGTCGCGCCAAAGAAAGCCGGGTCGTCGGAGTTCACCACGACGAGCAGCCCGTGGTCGAAGTAGCGGCGAATGGGGTGGTCACAGTGCGCCGTGCAAACGCCGGTGCGAACGTTCGAGGTGGGGTTCAGCTCGAGCGGGATCTGGCGCGTCTTCAATTCCTCGAGCAGCGCCCGGTCGTCGATGGCTGAGACCACGTGCCCGAGCCGCTCCGAGCCTATCCCCAGCGCCTCGCGAATCGCCTCCGGCCCGGTCGTTTCGCCCGCGTGATTGGTCAGCCGCAGCCCGGCAGCCGCAGCCTCGGCGTAGAGCGCACGATAGGGTTCCGAGCCGGTGATGCGTTCGTCGCCGCCCAGGCCAATGCCGATGATCGACGGATACTGCCTGCGCATCTCTGCGGCCAGCCGGAAGACGCGCTCGGCCTCGGGAACACTGAAGTTGCGCACCGCGTCGAAGATCCAGTAGAGGGTGATCCCCAGTTCGCGTTCTCCGCGCTCTCGGGCGCGTTCGAGTCCGGCAAATATCTTCTGAAACAGCGCGGGATCGGCGATATCCTCGTCCGGGCGCAGGCGAAAGATGACCCCGACCGAGATATAAACCTCGGCGTGGCGGACGCCCTGCTCGGCGAGTTTCTGCATCATGCGCCAGGCGGCCAGCTCGTACTCGTCCGCCCCGCGCAGCTCCATCACAACCGTCTTGAAGGCCTGCAAGAATCCCGTGAAAT
>JAJZFR010000270.1 GCA_021805265.1 Acidobacteriota bacterium
GCCACGTCGTAGGGCTGCCCTTCATCCTGGCGCAGCTCGTTGCGCACAACGTCGCGCTGGTTCGTCAGCTTGGTGCGATCGAGCGTCTCCAGCAGGAAGCCCATCCGATCGCTCTCCAGCCACAACGCCAGGTCCAGCTCATTGCTCGGAACGGTCTCGAAGTAATTTGTCCGGTCATAGCTGGTTGTCCCGTTGATGTCCGTCGCGCCCGCGCCCTCCAGATACTTGAAGTGCGCCTTTTCGCCCACATGCTCGGAGCCTTCAAACATCATGTGCTCGAAGAGGTGAGCAAACCCCGTCCGCCCCGCCTTCTCGTTCGCCGGACCTACGTGATACCAAAGGTCCACGGCCACGAGCGGCAGCCTGTGATCCTCGCGCAGGATCACCTCCAGCCCGTTTGGCAGCGTGTACTTTTCATACTTCAGGTCGGGAACCTTGAGCGGCTGTGTGGTTGCCGCGGACGCGGTCAGGCCACAGACCAGCAGGCCTGCAAACGTCACTGCGCAGGCCACAAACCAGCCGCGCACAGCAGTGTCGGAACGTTTCATCGATTGATCTCCGGTGGGGTGATTCGGTTGGATTGGACTACCAGGCTTCAGAACTACGCCTCACAACTGTGCTTCAGCAATACTACGGAAATTTCGGCGCGAAGGTTCCGGCGAATCGCTGGGCGGAACCGCTCCGTAAAGAACGCAAAAACTACTTCTCGACCTCGACACCGCGCCAGAAAGCCACATGATTTCTGATCTTACGCGCCGCTGGCTTCGGGTCAGGATAATACCAGGCAGCGTCCAGATTCTCCTGGTCGGCAAAGGCCAGCGAATAATACCGCGCCTGGCCCTTCCAGGGGCAGGTCGAGGTCGTCGTGCTCGGTCGAAAATACTCCCGCTTCAACGCCGACTCGGGGAAGTACACATTCCCCTCCACCACCTCGAACTGATCGCTCTCCGCGACCACCATTCCGTTCCACACCGCTTTGGCCATCTCGTCTTCGCGCACCTCGATCTTCGGGATATTGCCTTACATACATCAATAGCCTGCCGTCGGAGAGACACGCGTCTCCCGAGCGGCAGGCTTGTCAATCAATTCTGTTGCAACGAGACTACGATTCCTTACTCGGCCATTGCCTTGACGCTGGTGATGTGTACCGTCTTGGTGGCCGCGTCTGCGGTCGCCATGACGGTCACGTGCTCGCCGTACACGCTCTTGACCGCGTCCGGGTTGTCGATGGCCCATACCTGTTTCTTGGCGTCATCCACAAACACGGGCTTTTCGCCGCCCGCGATGCACTTCTTCACGCAGGCAGATCCTGATCCGGCATGCTTGGCTCCGCACATTGCGTCCGAAACCCAGCCGTTGATCTTCATGGTTGATCCCGCCGCAAACGAGGCCACTGAGGCCATCGTCGCGATTGACAGTGAGAGTGCCAGAATTCGCTTCATCTTCTTCATCCTTTGCTGGTGAATGACAATCTACATGGGCCGCACACGCCAGTTGGCCGCGACAGGATAAGGATGCTCTCAGAGAGTCCATTTTGGCAAGGCCGGAAGCATCATCTCTTCGCGCCCTGTCAAAATTCGCTCATCCGGCAGACTTCAGGACGCCTGGCGCGCCGCGCGCATTTTCTCGATATTCTTCTTCATGCCTTCGAACATCATTGCCGCTGCGGCATGGGTCTCCACCAGCTTCAGCGTCTTCGCCATATAGGTCGGGCGCTGCGCCTGAATCTCCGGCATGATGTGGGCCAGCTTCGCCGCAAGAAAGAACAGCTCGCCGTTGGTGTCCAGGAACAACTCCGCCGAAAGCGCACCATGCAACACCAGCGCCGCCGCCATCTCCCAGTAACTTACCACCTGCCGCAGATACGCGTTATGATGCGAGCCAAATTCATTCAGGACCGCGAAAAACTCCTCCGCCGTCCCTGGCCAGAACTCGACCGCCATCCACGCCCGCGCCGCGCGCAGCACCGGTTCAGTGCGCAACTCATACAGCTTCAGAATCAGTTCCGCGTCCCCGTTCGACGCCAGTGTCTTTTGCATGAAATGCCTCCGCCAACATCCTAACCGATTCCGCGGCCCGCATGCTGGCCCTGGCGCGTACCTGGCGCGTTTACCAACAAATCAGGAAACCGGCTCCAACTCCCGCTCGTCGTGCTCCGGGTCCTGTTCCCGGTCCTGCTCCCGGCCCTGTTCCCGATTTGCGCCCAGCTTCACCGGCCCGTGCGTTGCCACGGTCGGCGGCTCCGGTGGCGGTGGCGCGTCGCCGATCCGCTTCTCGTACTCGCAGACAACCGTCGCCGCGACTGTCTTGGCTACCGCCTTCGCGGGCAGCGCCTTCGCGCCTTTTTTTGCTTTCTTTGGTGCCACTTCTTCGGCCTCGCGCGGCTTGCTGTTCGGGCAGAACAGAAACACCCCGCTCTTCAGCGTCTTCTCCAGCAGATAAGGGCTTTTACACTTCGGGCACTTCTTCGCCACCGGCTTGTAGTTCGACGTGAAATCGCACTTCGGATAGTTTGTGCAGCCCCAGAACATGTTCCCGCGACGCGCCTTCCGCTCCGCCAGATCGCCCTCGCCGCACTTCGGACACTTCATCCCTTCCACCAGGTTCTGCTTCACGTACTTGCACTTCGGATACCCCGAGCAGGAGACAAACTCCCCGTAGGCGCCCTGCCGCAGCACCAGGTCCTTGCTGCAAACCGGGCAGCTCTCGCCCGTCGGCTGCGGCGCATTCAGCTTCTGCTGCTGCTTCTGGCTCAGCTTGCGGATGGTCTTGCACGGAGGGTCTTCGTTGAAACCAGGGCACGACATGAACGGACCGAACAGCCCGCGACGCAGCACCATCACCCGCCCGCAGTTGTCGCAGTACTCCTCGTTCTGCTCCGCCTCCTGCGCCTCCTGGGTCGCGAGATCCGGCTTGCCCGCAACATTCTCTTTGGTAAACGTGCAACTGTTCTTGTCCTTCTTGTTATAGGCGCTGCAGGAGAAGAAGGTGCCGAACTTGCCCCACTTCAATACCAGCGGCGAGCCGCACAGCTCGCACTTCTCCTCGGTCCGTATCTCCATCGCCTTGATGGACTCCATCTCTTTTTCCGCTACCTTCAATTCCTTCTCGAAGTGTCCGTAAAACCCCTTCAACAGGTCGGTCCACTTCTCCTTGCCGTCTTCAATATCGTCCAGCTCTGTCTCGAGCTTTGCCGTATACGTCGGGTCGAAGATGTAGCCGAAGTTCTTCACCAGCAGGTCGCAGACCACCACCCCGATCTCGGTCGGATAGAAGCGCCCGGTGATCTTCGTCACGTACTCGCGATCCTGAATCGTGTTGATGATCGAGGCATAGGTCGAAGGCCGGCCGATTCCCTGCTCCTCCAGCACCTTTACCAAGGACGCTTCATTGAAACGCGGCGGAGGCTGGGTGAACTTCTGTCGCGTATCGATGGCCTCCTTTTCGAGCGCCTTCACGTTGTCCAGATTTGGCAGGCGCTGTTCTCCTGACTGGTCTTCCGATTCCTCACCGCCGTCCCTGGCGCGCTCATCGGCCACTTCGTAGACCTTCAGGAAACCGTCAAAGCGCAACACCCGTCCGCTCACCCGAAAATCGTACGTCTTCCCGTCCTTCGACGAAACCGCTTCGATCTTCGCCGTCGTCACGTCGTACACGGCGGGCACCATCTGCGAGGCCACAAACCGCTGCCAGATCAGCCGATACAGCTTCAACTGCTCGTCCGTCAGATGTTGAGCAATCGAGTCCGGCGTCCGCGCTGCATCCGTCGGGCGAATCGCTTCATGGGCGTCCTGGGCATCTTTCTTGCCTTTGTATTCGTTCGGCTTCTCCGGCAGATACTGAGCGCCAAGGTTCTTCGTCACCCACTCCCGCGCGCTCGCCTTCGCCTCGGGAGAGACGCGCGGCGAATCGGTACGCATGTAGGTAATCAAACCCACTGTACCTTCCGCGCCAACGTCGATCCCCTCGTACAATCGCTGCGCCACGCCCATCGTCCGCCGCACGTTGAAGCCCAGCTTGCTTGCCGCGTCCCGCTGCAACTGGCTGGTGATGAATGGCGCAAGCGGCCTTCGCCGCTGCTCGGAATCATTCACCTCGCCAAGCGTCCAGGTCGCCTTTTCAAGCGCCGTCACCACGCGCTCTACCGTCGCGCCATCGGCCAGCGCATTCGACAAAAACTGCGCCTTGCCGTCCTTGCTCACTCCATTGTCCACTCGCGCGGGCTCGCCGTCGATCCCGACAAAGTTTGCCTTGAAGCTTTTCCCCGACTGCCCCTTCGGGTGCAGTTGTGCTTCGATTGTCCAGTACTCGACCGGCTTGAACGCCGCAATCTCGCGCTCCCGCTCGACGATCAGCCGCACCGCAACCGTCTGCACGCGGCCAGCAGAAAGCCCACGCCGAACCTTGTCCCACAACAGGGGTGATACCTGGTAACCCACCAGTCGGTCCAGCACGCGTCGCGTCTGCTGCGCGTCCACCAGATCCCGGTCAATATCCCGCGCGTGCTTGAATGCCTCCTGCACCGCCTTTTTGGTGATCTCGTTGAAGGTTACCCGCTGAATCTTCTTTCGCTGCGCCGCGCTCGTGCCCAACTGCAACGCAAGATGATACGCAATCGCCTCGCCCTCGCGGTCTGGGTCGGGCGCAAGGTAGATATGGTCCGCCTGCGCTGCGGCCTTCTTCAACTGCGCCACCAGCTTCTCTTTGCCCGGCGACACGATCAGCGTCGGCTCGAAGGTCCGCTTCTTCAACTCGACACCAATGTCGTTCTTCGGCAGGTCCATGATGTGACCGATCGACGCCTGCACATCGAAGTCCTTGCCAAGATATTTCCCGATCGTCTTCGCCTTGGCGGGGGATTCGACGATCACCAGTGATCTGCTCATTGCCATCCTTTACTACGTTGCATACTCTGTTAGCTACCCACTTTACCGCGCGATCCATTCCGAACCATTGGACTCGAACAAAATCATTCGGTAATGACTACCAATTCCGCACGTTTTGGCGTCAACGGTTCGAGCGCTGTCCCGATCCGGCTAAAAAACTTGCCGTAACCCATGCAAACTAACACGGTTTCCCTTACCATTGCCAACCGCTGTGGTCCGTTGGGCCGTCGTTTTGCACGTCATCTCGCTAAAAAGACAGGACATAACAATTTCCCGGCAGCTTGCGGATCCGGCCCGCCATTTCCAGCTCAAACAGCGCCGTAAACACCTCCGAAGAGGTCATCTCCGTCTCCAGCTTCTCCAGAACCTCGTCGATCTGCATCGACTCGTCCGCCTTCAGCACCTCGAGCACCATTGCATCCTGCGCTCCGAGTTGCGGTTCAGAAAGGTAGGATGCGCCAGCCTGCCCATTGGTCGCAATGCCGCCAGCGCTTTCCACCTGCAAACGCACCTGCGACGGAAGAGCTTCCCACACATCCTCCCAGCTCGCCGTCAACTGCGCTCCCTGCTTGATGAGCGTATTCGGCGTCCAGGAATTCTTGTTCGTAGCATTGCCCGGAACCGCATACACGTCGCGATTCTGTTCGAGCGCGCAGCGCGCTGTCACCCGGGTGCCTGAGTGTTCGCCCGCCTCCACCACCAGTACTCCCACGCTCACTCCGGAGAGAATCCGATTCCTGCGCGGAAAGTTCTGCGGAGCCGGAAACGTCCCCATCGCAAGCTCGGAAACAATCGCCCCACCCCCGGCAAGAATCTCCTCCGCCAGCTTGCGATTCTCCTTCGGGTACACCACGTCAATCCCTGTGCCCCATACCGCAACCGTCGGCCGATGCGCGGAGATTGCGCCCCGGTGCGCCGAGGTATCGATCCCCCGCGCCATTCCGCTCACAATCAGCAGACCCCGCGTCGCCAGGTCGCGCGCCAGCATCTCCGCCATTCCCGTTCCGTAGGGCGAGGGGTGTCGTGTGCCCACGATCGCAATCGATGGCGCGTTCAACAAATGGGCCGCTCCGCGCACCCACAGCACCGGCGGCGGATCGTAGATCTCCTTCAACCGCTCGGGATAGCGCTCGTCGTCGAATGCCAAGAGGTGACCCTGCTGCTCCACCACGCGCGCCTGTTCAAGCTCTGCCGCCGCGCGAGCCTTCCCTTCAAAAATGTACTGCGCCGTTTCGGCAGGAAAGCGAAGCGCTTCGAGCGCCGTCAACGGCAGCGAAAACAACTCGCTCGGCGACTCCATCCGGCGCATCGCATCCAGTATCCGACGCGGACCAACCCCCGGAGACAACGCGAGCGCAAGCCACGCCAGCCGGTCTTCCGACACAATCGAATCTTCCGTCGTCGTCATCGCATCTCCCACCGGCCAGCGGATTTCCCGGAATGCAACCGATTATAGCGTCCGCTTGCGCC
>JAJZFR010000149.1:0-3316 GCA_021805265.1 Acidobacteriota bacterium
TCCGCGGACGCTGGGATCTGTGGCGGAGACGCGGGCTTCTGGGGCGGCGTCACGACGGTTGCACGCGCGGCGGGGGAAGCAGCCGAGGTTGAAGGCGCAACCGGCGGCTTGACGACAACCGTTGTGGAAGGCGGAGCAACGGCCACCGCTGGCCGGACCACAACCGTGGTCGCGCCCGTGGGTGGCTTTGCGATGACCGGTCGCGCGGGAGGCGCAACGGCGATAGCCGGGGTGGTCGGGGCAACGATATTGGGTGCCTGGCGGGGTTGGGGAACGATCCTGCGCGGCTCTGGATTCGCCGCTGCGGGGGGTGTTGCCGGGGCGGCAACGGTCGGGGCTGCGGGCGGTCGCGCGACGACAGTCGCAGGACGGGCCTGACGTTCCGCTTCGAGCTTGCGCGCCTGGATGGCCTTCAGAACATCGCCGGGCTTGGAGATATTCGAGAGATCAATCTTGGGGCGCAACTCGGATTCTGCGCGGGTAGCTGTGCCTGGAGCGGGGGCTTTCCCGCCGCGCTGAATATGCGCGCGCACCTTCTCGGCCTCACTCTCCTCGATGGAACTCGAGTGAGTCTTGCCCTCTGCCATATCCATTGCCAACAGCGCATCGAGAATCTGTTTGCTCTTGACTTCCAACTCGCGCGCCAGATCGTTAATTCGAACCTTACTCATCCGCCTCTTTTCGTTGTTCTGCCCTTGCCGGTTAACTGTTCATCGCAACCTCGCGGCACCGTACACCATGCCTGTTGCTATTATCCCCTGAAACGATGCTGTTCGGAGCACGCATCCTACTCTTCTTCCGGCTCTTCTTCCGGCTCTTCTTCCGGACCCGTGTCGGGTGCAGTGTCGGCTTGGTGACCCGAGCCGTCCTTGACCGGCGCATGGTCGCTCGTCTGCGCTTCCGCCAACTCTGACACTGGCTCGGTTGCCTTGACTGTCTCGTTCGATACGGGGTCCGCCGGAGAATCCGCCGGGGTTTCCTGTGATTCAGGTTCAGGCTCAGAGGAGACAGGTTCCGAAGTCGTTTCCTCGGCTGCCGGCTGGTCGGCAACGCCGTCCAGCGCAAGTGTTTCGCTGGTCGCAGCAGCGTTCGGATTGCTCTCGCCTTCGGCATATTCACCGAAGTAGTGGCGGACCGCTACGCCGATGCGTTCGAGGGTTTTTTCACCGATGCCGGGAATCTCTTCGAGCTGCTCGGGAGTCATATCGGCCAGCGCTTCGACGGTTGTGATGCCCGCGGCAACCAGCTTCTGGAGAATGGAATCGCCCAGCTCTGTAACCTGTTCGATCGGTGTCGATGGGCCGCCGGAGAAGGAAGACATCTGCTGCTCGACTTCCTGGCGTTTTTCCTCTTCACTCTTGATGTCGATCTTCCAGCCGAGGAGCTTCGCGGCGAGGCGAACATTCTGCCCCTTCTTGCCGATGGCCAGAGAAAGCTGGGTGTCGTCCACGATCACTTCGAGCTGCTTGTTGGCCAGGTCCACGATGGAAACCCGGCTCACCTTGGCGGGCTGCAATGCCTTCTCTGCAAAGGTGGTGATCTCTTCGTTGTACTCGATGATGTCGATTTTTTCGCCGCGCAACTCGCGGATGATCGACTGCACACGCATGCCCTTCATGCCTACGCAGGCACCCACCGGGTCCACGTCCTTGTCGCGGCTCATGACGGCGATCTTGGTGCGCTCGCCGGCTTCGCGGGCAATGGCGCGGATGACGACGGTGTTGTCGTAGATCTCCGGCACCTCGGACTGGAAGAGATTCTGGACCAGCTCGGGAGCGGCGCGCGAGACCAGCACCTGGGGTCCCTTGGCGGTGCGGTCCACCTTGAGCAGCACCACGCGCAGTCGCTCGCCGACGGTGAAGGACTCGAGCCTGGACTGCTCGCGCTTCGGCATGCGAGCCTCTGCCTTGCCCAGGTCGATGATCATGTCCTGGCCCTCGATGCGCTTCACGGCTGCGGAAAGCACCTCTTTTTCGCGATGCGCGTATTCGTTGAAGACGGTGTCGCGCTCGGCCTCGCGGACCTTCTGAAAGATGACCTGTTTGGCCAACTGCGCGGCAATGCGCCCCAGCGGACGCGTGTCCATATACGTGCGCAGTTCACTGCCCACTTCCAGCTCCGCGCCAAGCTCGGCCTGCGCCGTTTCGAGCGGAATCTGATTGATCGGGTCAACGAGTTCTTCGTCGGGACCGATCACGGTCTTGTATGCGTAGACCTGAATCTCGCCGGTCTCCTTGTTGAGCTCGCCGCGCATCGTCTCCTGGCTCTTGTAGTACTTGCGGGTGGCCAGCACGATGGCTTCTTCCACGGCATGCACAACGATCTCGGGATCGATGCTTTTTTCGCGGCTCAACAACTCGATGGTCTGGTACAAAATGCTCGACATAGTTCTGTCTGCTTTCCTGTCTGGAATCTTCCGGCCGGGTTGCTTTGCCGGGCTTTCGTGATCTCAATCCGGGTTCAGTGCAATGATTCTGCGGAACGGTTTGCCTTGTTTCGGTTCCCCGACGAGTTCGAGGTTAAAACTCCGGAATCAACTGCGCTCGTTCGATGTTGCGGAGCGTGATTTCAACTTGATCGACGCCCGCCTTGCGCGATTTGCTGTTCTGCCTGGTTGCCTTCAGGTCGAGCGCGACTCGGGTTTCATCCGCATCGGTCAGTCGGCCTTGCCAGTGACGATTGTTGGCGACCGGCTCAAAGGTCTGTATCTTGACCAGGGCACCACGAAAGCGGACAAACTCCGGCAGAGTGGAGAGGCTGCGATCCAAACCCGGCGAACTGGCTTCGAGCGTGTACTCCTCCTCCGGGCCGAGGTTCTCGACATCGAGCAGAGTTCCAAAGTCGCGGCTGAAGGCGGCGCAGTCCTCGTGCGTCAGCCAACTAAGCTGGTCCGGATGGATCGTTCCGTTGGCCACGCTCTCCGGGATGCCGAGAGCGGCGAGAGCTGCCGCGCCGGACTCGGCGGGAATGGAGGGGAACAGAGCGGCGCGCCCGGCGGCATTTTTTTCGAGAGAAACGGTCAGCACACGCTGCCTGCCGTGATTCGAGAACGCGACATCCACGACGTCCAGCCCGAGTGTGGTCGCCACCCGTTCTGCCGCTTTCCGAATTGCGTCGATGTCCAATGCCATGATGCCGATCCAGCCCGTTCCGTCCCTCTGGTTGATTCGGGCGAACAGCCTCACCAGGCTGCCGTCCAGTGTCTCTGCTGCGACTTGAGCGGGAAATGCCGAGCGCCGGGCAGGAGATGCCGGCACAGGTTTTGCCCCAAAGAAAAAGTGGGCTATAAGCCCACTCCTCCCTCCGCGCGCCGGCG
>JAJZFR010000149.1:3416-6349 GCA_021805265.1 Acidobacteriota bacterium
TGCCGAGAATCCAAAGATGATTCCTCGCGAGTCTTTTGTGTCAAAAGAATTCAGCGAAAATTGTCAGCAGACCAGGTCTTTGCGGTGAATCTTGAGGCCGTCGAGGCGACCGAGCAGGGTAACGGCGATGCGTTCGGAGTGGAAAAGCTGTCGGGCCATGAACTGGACCTGCTCGGCGGTGACAGCGTCCAGGCGATCCAGCACCTCATCGACGGAGAAGAAGTGGTGGAAGTACATCTCCTGGCGCGCCAGATTGGACATGCGCGAGCCTGAACTTTCGAGGCCGAGGAGGATGTTGCCCTTGACCTGTTCAATGGCTCGGCGAAGCTCTTCGGTCGAGATGAGCTGCTCTTTGAGGTTCTGGAACTCGGCGAGGACCAGGGCGATCATGGGACGCGCCTTGTCGGCGGAGGTTCCGGCATAGACGCACATGGAGCCAGTGTCAGAGTAGGGGCTGAGATCGGAGTAGATCGAGTAAGCCATGCCGCGCTCTTCGCGAATTCGCTGGAAGAGGCGGGAACTCATGCCGCCGCCGAGGACGGTGTTCAGGATCAGCGTGGCGTAGCGGTTTTCATCGGTAATGCGCGGCGAGGGCAGGCCGAGACATATCTGCACCTGTTCGAGCGAGCGCTTGTTGCGCAGGATGATGGGCGCGCTGACGGTTGGGGTGGGGGTGTCGAGGGTGGTTGTGCCGGGCGCGAGGGTCTGAAACTTCTCTGCGACCTGAGCGACAAATGCATCATGGTCCAGGCGTCCGGCGGCGGAGAAGAGCATGTTTCCGGCGCGGAAGCGGTCCGCGTGATAGTCGAAGAAATTTGGCTGCCGGAAGCCGCTGACCGTGGCGGTTGTGCCGAGGATGGGCTTGCCCAGCGGCTGATCCTTCCAGAAGTTCTGGGTGAAGATTTCATGGACCAACACGTCGGGGTTGTCTTCGTCGATCTTGATCTCTTCGAGGATGACGCCGCGCTCGCGCTCGATGTCGGTGGCGGCGAAGATCGGGTTGAGGACGAGGTCAGAGAGCACGTCGAGCGCGATGGGAACGTGATTGGAGAGCGCCTTGACGCTGAAACAGATGGTCTCCTTGCCGGTGTAGGCGTCGAGATTGCCGCCGATCGAGTCCATCTCGCGAGCGATGTGCTGGGCCGAGCGCGAGCGTGTGCCTTTGAAGAGCATGTGCTCGACGAAGTGGGAGATGCCGTTGACCTGGGACTCTTCATAGCGCGAGCCGGATTTGACCCATACGCCCATCGCGACCGAGCGGAGATGCTCCATGCGCTCGGTGAGCACGATGAGTCCGTTCGAGAGCACGGTGCGGCGGAGATTGCGAACGGGATTGGGTTCGTTGGTCAGGGTGCTCACCTCACTGGCAGCCACAGTTCTGATTGTAGACGGTCGCGCGTTCTGTTGCTCGTTCTGTTGCAGTCGCGGGGCAGAATCTTCGACTGGATTCCTGCTATTCTGAAGCCATCATGCAGGGACAGCAAGAGCACGGTGCGGGCGCGGAGACGCTGGTTTTATTGGGCAGGGATGCAGTATCCGGCCAGGCACCGGACTTGCCGTCCAAGGCATTGTTCGGACGGAGCCTGGGTGAACTGGCCGAAGCCGTTGTCGCGCTCGGGGAGAAGCCGTATCGGGCGAAACAGCTTGCCGATGCTCTGTATCGACAGCGTATCGACACGCTCGACCAGATGACCACACTGCCGCTGGTCTTTCGCGAGAAGCTGCATGCAGCGGGCTGGTCAGTCGGTCGTCCGCCGATTGTCGAGAGCTTCCGCTCGGTCGATGGCACGGAGCGTTACCTGATCCAGACCGGCGGCCAGACCGTCGAAACGGTGTGGATGCCGGAGGGCGACGACGCTGCGGAAGATGTCGAGGAGGAGAGCACGTCAGCAGGGCAGGCTGGGGGGCAGGGAGTGGGTTGGAAGCGGGCGACGATCTGTGTTTCCAGCCAGATCGGCTGCGCGGTGAACTGCCGTTTCTGCCTGACGGCGAAGCTCGGGTTGCAGCGCAATCTCACGGCGGGCGAGATTGCCGGCCAGGTGGTCACAGTGCTCGCGCGGCATGGCGTGGAACTCAATCGCAACCGGGTCAATCTTGTCTTCATGGGCATGGGCGAACCGTTTCTGAATTATGACAACTTCATGGCCGCAGTGCGCCTGCTGATCGAGGAAGTGGGGATCGCCGCGCCGCGCATGACGGTTTCGACCTCGGGCATTGTGCCGGGGATCGAGCGCTTTGCCGCCGAACCGGAGCGCCCGCGGCTGGCCATCAGCCTGAACGCGCCGAATGACGAAGTACGCGAGGCCATCATGCCGATCAATCGCAAGTGGTCGATCAATGACGTGCTCGAGGCGGTGCGGAGGATTCCTTTCAAGCCGCGCGAAAAGGTCACCTTTGAATACGTGCTGCTTGACGGAGTGACCGACCGCCCGGAACACGCGGACGAACTGATCGGCCTGTTGCGGCGTGCGCGGCTGCCACTGATGGTCAACCTGATTGCCTGGAACCCCGGACCGGGGATCGAGTACAGCAGCCCCAGCAACGGGGCTGTTCTCGCCTTTCAGAAGCTGTTGCTGGAAGCTGGGATTCAGACCTACATTCGGCGGCCTCGCGGCAGAGACATTTACGCCGCGTGCGGGCAACTGAAGCGGACGAGCGAAGCGGGTTCGGGTGCGCCGTCGGAGGGCGATTCCAGGGGTTTCCCGAATCTGGCTTAGAGTTTCTTTATCGGAACAATTGGTTGCCATATATCCTGTGCAGAAACCCATCTACGCACGACAACGTTAAGCTGGCCTTACAATTAGCTTCAGAGAGTTTAATCACCCATGTCATTGAACGGTTATCCATCGCGCCCCTCGCGTTCTCACGGTTTGCGTTCGCTCTTCAGCATGTTTTCGAGCGACCTGGCCATCGATCTTGGCACTGCCAACACG
>JAJZFR010000094.1 GCA_021805265.1 Acidobacteriota bacterium
CATTTACACTGGTAGACGGAGAACTTTGCCTTGTTCAGCAAGATATTGACGAAAGTCTTTGGCACCAGCAATGAGCGCGCGGTCAAGCGCATGATGCCGTTAGTGGCCCGGATCAATTCCCTGGAGCCGGAGATCGAGAAGCTCAGCGACGAAGAGTTGCGGGCGAAGACGGTCGAGTTTCGCGAGCGAATTGGCGCGCGCATCGCACAACTGACCGGCGAAGACGAGATCAAGCTGGCGGAAAAAGCCGCGCTCGATGAGATTTTGCCCGAGGCCTTTGCGGTGGTGCGCGAGGCGGGCCGGCGAGTGCTCAGGATGCGCCACTTCGACGTGCAGTTGATCGGCGGAATGGTGCTGCACCAGGGCAAAATCTCCGAGATGCGGACCGGCGAAGGCAAGACGCTGGTGGCTACGCTGGCCTGTTATCTGAACGCGCTGGCCGGGCACGGCGTTCACGTGGTCACGGTGAACGATTACCTGGCCAAACGCGACGCCGAGTGGATGGGCAAGATCTACGAGTTCCTGGGGATGACGGTCGGCGTGATCGTGCACGACCTGGACGACAACCAGCGTCGCGAGGCCTATGCGGCGGATATTACCTACGGGACGAACAACGAGTTCGGCTTCGACTACCTGCGCGACAACATGAAGTTCGAGATCAAGGATTGCGTGCAGCGCGGGCACTACTACGCGATTGTGGACGAGGTGGACTCGATCCTGATCGACGAAGCGCGGACGCCGCTGATCATCTCCGGCCCGACCGACCAGACGACGGACAAGTACGCGCGCGTCAGGAAGATCATTCCGCAGCTCGAACTGGGCGAGGAGATCGAAAAAGAGGAGATGGTGAAAATCCTCACCGGCGATTACGTGGTGGATGAGAAGCACCGCAACATCAGCGTGACCGACGATGGCTGGCTCAAGATCGAGGAGCTGTTGGGCATTGGCAACATCGCCGACCCGGAGAACTGGGACCTGAAGCACTACGTCGAGACCGGGATCAAGGCGCACTCGCTCTACAAGCGCGACGTGGACTACGTGGTCAAGGACGGCGAGGTGATCATTGTGGACACCTTCACCGGGCGCCTGATGCCGGGCCGGCGCTGGTCCGATGGGCTGCACCAGTCCGTCGAGGCCAAGGAAGGCGTGAGCATCCGCAAGGAAGACCAGACGCTCGCGACCATCACCTTTCAGAACTATTTTCGGCTGTACCGCAAGCTCTCGGGCATGACCGGCACGGCGGAGACGGAGGCTGCGGAGTTCGACAGCATCTACAAGCTGGACATCAACGTGATCCCGACCAACAAGCCGATGCTGCGGGCGGACAACTCGGACGTGGTCTATCGCACGGTGAAGGAAAAATACAAGGCCGTAGCCGAGGATATTGCGGCGATTCACGGGACCGGGCAGCCGATCCTGGTGGGCACGACATCGATCGAGAAGAGCGAGCTGCTGTCGCAGACGCTGCAACGCAAGGGCGTGAAGCATGTAGTGCTCAATGCAAAGTTTCACGAGCGCGAGGCGGAGATCGTGGCCCAGGCTGGCCGGCTGAATATGGTGACCATCGCGACCAACATGGCGGGCCGCGGAACGGATATTCTGCTGGGCGGCAATGCCGATTTCATGACCCGTCAGGAGTTGGTGAAGAAGAGTCTGGCGCGGGCGATCAGCGTGGCCGAAGGGGCGATCAATCCCATGGCTCCGGCGGGCTTTCTGCGCTTCTACTATCAGGGCCAGGAGTTCGAGACCGAGGACGGCCAGTGGCAGGAGGTGAACGCGGTCCACGCGGCGGCAGCCAACGCGGAGCACGAAGAGGTGATCGCTGCGGGCGGGCTTTTCATCCTGGGCACGGAGCGCCACGAGTCGCGGCGTATCGATAACCAGTTGCGCGGTCGCGCGGGCCGTCAGGGCGACCCCGGCGCTTCGCGCTTTTATCTGTCGCTCGAGGACGACCTGATGCGCATCTTCGCCAAGGCGTGGGTCTCGACGCTGCTCGAACGGCTGGGGATGGAAGAGGGCGTACCGATCGAGTCGAAGATGATCTCCAAGCGCATTGAAGGCGCACAGAAAGCCGTGGAGAGCCAGAACTTCGAGTCGCGCAAACACCTGCTCGAGTACGACGACGTGATGAACAAGCAGCGCGAGGCGGTGTATGGATTGCGCCGTCAGTTGCTGCTGGCGATTGAGCAGCGCGAGATGATCCTGGAGGATTACGTTTCGGCGATTCTGGGGGCAGCGCTCGATCAGTTTGCCAACGAACAGAAGCACCCCGAGCAGTGGGATTTGAAGGGCCTCAGAACAAAGCTCATCGATCAGTTGGGTTTTGACTATGAAGATGTTGGCCTCGATCCGCTGGCTATCACGCGCCACGAGTTGGGCGAGGCTATTTATGAGATGCTGAAGGCCCACTATGCCGGCAAGGAAGCGATCCTCGGTCTGGAAGCCATGCGCTACCACGAACGGATGGTGATGTTGAGCGTGCTCGACGGACTGTGGAAGGATCACCTGCTGGCGATGGACCACCTGAAAGAGGGCATCGGCCTGCGCGGCTATGCGCAGCAGGACCCTCTGGTGGCCTACAAGAAAGAATCCTTCGATATGTTCGAGGCGATGATGACGCGCTTCCAGGAGGATACGGTTCGGTATCTGTTCCGGATGCAGATTGTCGGGCCGGATGGGCAGCCGATGACCGAGGCTCCGGCGCTGAATCGGGAGGTTCCGGCGGCGCCGCCCGTGGCCAGCGCTTCGGTAAACCCAGGCAGAGAGATCGCCATTCCGACGCGCGCGCCCTCGACTACGATCGATGCGCTGGAAAAGGAGTTCGAGCGGAAGAAACAGAAGGAGCTGGAGGCGGCGCGTTTTGCCGGCTCAGCTTCGGCTTCCGCGCCAGTGCAGCGCCAGACGGGGGCCAAGGTTGGACGCAATGATCCCTGCCCCTGCGGCTCGGGCAAGAAGTACAAGAAATGTCACGGCACGGAAAGCTGATCTTCCAACCGACATTCGTGCAGAGACGCAAATCAAAAAAATATGGCCTGCTGCAGAAGATGCATTTCGCAGCAGGCCAGTTCTGTTTTGCGCAGATTGTCCGCGCGGATTACGCTTTGGGGTGCATGCTTTTCTAGAGCAGTTTCACAGTTACTATGCCCGAGCCAAAATTGCGAGGTGCAGCTTTTCTTAAGGAAAAGCTGCGCGAATATCCACTCCCGCTGGGAATACCTGCTGTGAAACTGCTTTAACGAAGCACTACTGAGCCAGAGCGAAGTTGATTTCGACGTTGACCGTGGACGGAGCATCGCCGGGCACAAAGCGCCAGCGCTGAACCGCATCTTCGGCGGCGGTGGCGAGCATGTGGTTGCCGCTGATTGTCTTGGTGGCGGTTACCTTGCCGTCGGCTGAGACGGTGGCTTCCACCTGGACCACTCCGGTGATGCGCATACGCTTGGCGATCTCAGGATAGACGGGTGCGACGCGCTGTTTGACGGCGCGATCCTCGGCATGGAGGGAAAGTGTGGAGGCAAGAAACAGTGCGGCGATGGCTAATTTAAGAGCACCCACGGCAGCACGTCCCGGCAAATTGCGATCTGCTCGAACGAGTGGACTGGTCATCGATAATCCCCGATGGCGAAATGTCGCCTGTTGCTTGTATCGGCGGGTGAGGGGAAAACGTTAATGCTTCCCAAGGAAAGTTGCCGGAATCCTGTGAGCTTTCTCACGCTCGTGGTTTTGTCGTCGAGGGCGACTGGGGTACTGTGCCCGTGACTGCCTCAAATTGAGACAGCAGGCGTTGAATCGCCTGGTCAAATTTGCGGTCGTGGTTTTTCTGTTTGAATGCAAAGCGGATTGGCTGGGTAAATGTCCAGAGAGGCAAGTCAGTCTGGCGGTCGTAGATGGTCAGCTTGAGGAACGGAAGAACGCCGAAGCGAATATCACTGTTTCCGGCGGCCAGTACTTTTGGCGCGCAGGATTGCAGTACGAGCGCCAGATCGGCGTCCCCTGGACGATGGACAAGGAGGTATTGGCCCGAAGCAGCGAGTGCCTTGTAGAACTGGGAATAGCCGCGCGAGGTGTCTCCGCTGAAGGGCGTCGGAAAGAGTCCGCTGTCGGCACCGCCATTGGCGAGGAAGATTTTTCCGGGGTGAGCCAGCTCTGGCGGGATGGGGCCGTAGTCGATCACTGCGGGGGCTGTCGGTTGGGCGGCCTGAGCAAGCGCCGGCGCGGGTCCGGAAACCAAAGCAAAGAGCAACGCAGAGCAGAGGAAGCGAAGTGTCGTGCGCATGGCAGTTTCTCCTGTCTTTCAAGTACCGCTGAGGTCACAAACACTCCGCGGGGAGGATAGTTTCGCGGCCTCACGGTTTATGGTGGTAGGGAAGCGATGAAGCAGATTTTCATTCGAGTGTTGACGACGATCCCGGTGGTGTGGCTGGTGGTTTCGCTGGTCTTCCTGTTGATCCATCTGGTTCCTGGCGACCCGATTCAGCAGATGCTGGGCGATGGTGCGACGGCTGCGGACCTTGACCGGCTGCGCCACCAGTACGGGCTGGACCAGCCGCTGTGGAGGCAGTATCTGGATTACTGGCGCAACGCGCTGCACGGCGATCTGGGCCAGTCGATCAGGCTGCATGATTCGGTGGCGCACCTGATCGCGACGCGCTACCCGTACACGCTGGCGCTGACCGTGACGGCGCTGCTGCTGGGATTGGTTCTGTCCATCCCCGCCGGGGTGACTGCTGCGGTCCATCGCGGGCGGCGGACAGATCACCTGCTGGGAGTGGTGAGCCTGCTGGGATTGTCGTTTCCGGCGTTTGCGCTGGGGCCTGTGCTGATTCTGGTGTTCTCGATCGGGCTGGGGTGGTTGCCGGTTTCGGGCGCTGGCACGGGCAGTTTGTGGTCGCCGGAGAACTGGCAGTATCTGATTCTGCCGACGGTGGGGATGGGCGCGTCGCTGGCGGCGATCCTGACCCGGATGGTGCGTACCGCGATGCTCGAAGAGTTGAATCAGGACTACATCCGCACCGCTCGGGCCAAGGGACTGAGCGAGCGGCGCGTGGTCTATGGCCACGCTCTGCCGAACGCGCTGGTGCCGATCGTGACGGTTGTCGGTTTGCAGTTTGGCGCGCTGCTGGCGGGCGCGATCGTGACGGAGACGATTTTCAGTTGGCCCGGTCTTGGTCGGCTGGTGGTCACGGCCATCTCGAGCCGCGATTACGCGCTGGTGCAGGGCGCGCTGCTGGCTATCGGGCTGACCTATGTGCTGGTGAACCTGCTGACGGATGTAGCGTATCGCTGGGTGAATCCGCGCATGCGTGGCTGAAGTTTTATTCTGCGTCAGCGATGCGTTCGAGCATGGCCAGGGTAAGCAGCAGGATGCGCTTGAGCCCCAGCTCGCGATTGAGTCCGGAGTACCACTCGCCGCGGGTGTGAGCGCCGCCGCCCTCGCCGCCCGCGCCCAGCGAGACTGCCGGGATGCCCAGCGAGAGGGGAATATTGGCGTCGGTCGAGCCGAGGCGCAGGTCAGTTCGCAGGCTCAAGTGCCGGTCCACGGCGCGGAGGGTTTCGAGCAGGGGTGAATCCTGAGGCAGCTCGGCGGCAGGGCGGTCACCGATCTGCTGGATGGTGAATCGCAACAGGCTGCGGGAGGCGGATTCGTGGCGTTTTGCCTGAAGTGCCTGGGAGCGACGATTGATCAACTCGACGGCGTCCTCGACGGCGCGGTGGAGCGCGACCTCGAGGCGAACAAGCTGTTGCGAGTCAGTGGAGCGGAAGTCGATGGCCGCGGTGGCTAGCTCCGGGATGCTGTTGACGCTGGTGCCGCCCGCGATGGTGCCGACGTTGATGGTGGTGCGCGGCTCCTCGGCGGGCAGGTGGGTGTGGGAGAGTTCGGCCAGGGCGAAGGCCAGCGCGGTGATGGGGTTGGCGGTGCCCGCGTCTGTGAAGCTGTGGCCGCCAGGGCCGTGGATGTTCACCTGAAAGCGCCGGCTTCCGAGCGCCTGAGTAACGGCGGATTCGGCCCCCGCGCCGTCGAGGACGATGTGCGCTGCGATGCGGCGCGCGAAGGGCGCGTGGTGGTAAATGTGACGCACGCCGCGCAGGTCGCCTTCGCCCTCTTCGCCGACGTTGCCGAGGAAGATCACGGTGGCTGGAGGGTCAATTTGCGCCTGGACCATGGCGTGGGCGAGCGCGAGCATGCCGATGACGCCAGCCGCGTTGTCACCGGCTCCCGGCGCTTCGAGGCGCTCTTCGTGAAGGATCGGGTCGAGCGGTGTATTGGCGGGAAAGACGG
>JAJZFR010000339.1 GCA_021805265.1 Acidobacteriota bacterium
GAACTCTTCGACAAATACAACCTTCGCTCACTCGCCGTCGTCGATGCGCAAGGGCGGATGTTCGGCGTCGTCCACGCCGAACAGGTCATCAGCTTCCTCATCGAAAAACTCTAAGCCAGACGCTATTCCAGGCGTAATCCTGGTCGCTCAATGCTCAGAAGCCGCGAACGGCTGCAAAGCTCTGCGCTGCGGCATGTGCCGCATCCAGCACATGTCCCGGTGCGATGCCCAGCACCAGCGTCGCCAGCGCCGCAACGCCGATCGCCGCCGAGACACCCACTCCGATCCGCGGCACGGCTTCAGCCCGTGCGCCTGTCGCCGCCGGCTGCGCAATGCTCAGCGCAAACCGCAGATAGTACGCAGCCGCAACTCCCGAGTTCAGCAGGCCAATCAGCGCCAGCCAGCCTGCGCCGCCCTGCATCGCCGTCGAGAATGAGTAGAACTTGGCAAAAAATCCGCCGGTGAAGGGAATGCCGATCAGCGAAATCAGGAACAGCAGCATCAAACCGCCGCTCACCGGCCGCTGATGCAGCACGCCGCGATAATCGGCAATCGTCGAGCGGTGTTCGTCGTAGCCGCCCACCACGGCCATCAGCGCAAAGATGCCGACATTCATCGCCGCATACGCAGCCGTATAAAAGCCGATCGCGGCAATCGGTTCTGCCCCTGCGCCCGCCAGCGCCGCCAACAGATAGCCGGCATGCGCAATCGAAGAGTAGGCCAGCATGCGTTTCGCGTTCTGTTGCCGCAGCGCAGCCAGATTTCCCACCGTCATCGAGACAACCGCCACCATCCACATCAGCGGCATCCACAGCGGATGCAGCAGCGGGAAGACCCCATAGAGCAGGCGCACAATCAGCGCGAACGCCGCCACCTTCGGAGCCGTGCTCATCAGCGCCACCACCGGCGTCGGTGCGCCTTCATAGACGTCCGGCGTCCACACATGAAACGGCGCAGCGGAAACCTTGAACAAGACTCCCACCATCATCAGTCCAAAAGCCAGCAGGACCAGCGCGTGCGAACGTGCCGCGGGAAGCAGCGTGGCGATCTCCTGCACCTGCGTCGTCCCCGTCGCGCCAAAGACCATGGCAATTCCGTACAGCAGAAAGGCCGTCGCAAACGAGCCGAGCAGGAAGTATTTCATCCCGGCCTCTGCGCCCTTGCCCGTCTGCTTCCGATATCCGGCCAGCACATAGGTCGAGATCGAGGAAATCTCCAGCGCAATGAACACCACCAGCAACTCGACCGCTGAGGTCAGCAGGCACATACCCACCGCGCCAAAGACCATCAGCGCAAAGTATTCGCCGATATGATGCTGCTCCGGATCGCCGTCCGGCGGCAGTGTGTCGATCGAAAGCAGGATCGCCGTCAAAACGATTCCGCAGATCAGCACATGGAAGAATGTCGAAAAAGCATCCGTCTGCACCGTGCCGAAAAACGCCGTGCCCGCCGACAATGTGCCCTGCCACAGACTGGCCACAAGCGCCGCCACAACCCCCAGCGCCGCCATCCAGCCCAGCGGTCTGCGGCTGGACCTGGCCGCCATCGAGGCATCCGTCAGCATCACAAGGACTCCAACCAGCGTCAGAACAACTTCGGGGAGAATACGGAAGAGATCTGGAGTCATCGACTTTCTCCCATTGCGTGCATCATTCCTGCGCCGGATTCAGCCGCGGCGGGCACGGCATTCTCAGCGCTGCTCACTTTGAACGCGCTCTGAAGCGCCGGCTCCATCGTGCTTGTCCACACCGTCGGCATCACGCCAATCGCCAGCATCAGCACCGCCAGCCCCCCTACCGTAACGGTCTCGCGCCAGCTCAGCTCACGCACCGCATGGCCATGGGAGTTCGCCGTCGGCTCGCCCAGAAACACCATCTGGATCATGCGCAGCATATACGCGGCGCTGAAGATGACGCCCAGCGCAGCCACAGCGGCCCAGCCTTTGCTCACCCCGTTGAATGTCCCCGCAAGCACCAGAAATTCGCCCACAAAACCATTCAGCAGCGGCAGGCCAATCAGCGCCAGGCTGGCAATCACAAACAGCGCAGCCAATCGCGGAGCCTTCTGCGCCACTCCGCCAAACTCGCCCAGTTGGCTCGTGCGCCGAGAATCGAACAGAACCCCGAACATCAGGAAAAGCGCCGCGCCGATGATGCCCTCGTTCACTGTCTGCAACAGCGCTCCATTCATCCCGGAGATCGTAAATCCATAGATGCCCAGCGTACAGAAACTCAGGCTGCTCAGCGTCGCATACGCCAGCAGCTTCCAGAAATCTTTCTGCACCAGCGCCAGCAGCGCGCCATACAGAATGCCCACCACCGCAAACCCGATCATCCACGGAGCCGCTTCACGCGCCAGGGCAGGGAACAGCGCAACATGAAAGCGGATCAGCGAATAAAGCCCCAGCTTCCCGGCGGCAATCATGGCAATCGCCACCGGCGCTTCAGAGAACGTATCCGCCAGCCAGCCATGCAGCCCCAGCACCGGCACCTTCACCGCAAACGCCAGCAGAAACGCCACCGAAACCCAGCCAAGCTGCCGCGCAGGCAAACTGCCGCTGGCAATCGCCGCCTGCAACGTCGTGTAATCGAAGCTGCCCGTGTGCGCATACAGCCACAGCAGCGCCACCAGCAGCGGCGCCGATGGAATGAACGTGTACAGGAAAAATCGCAGCGCAGCCTTCACCGCGGACGACTCGCCCAGGTTCCTCCCAAACATCGCCGTCAGAATCACAATCGGAATCAGCGACAGCTCCCAGAAGCCGTAATAGAGCATCAGGTCCAGCGAGACGAACACACCCACCATCGCCGTCTGTTGCAGCAGGAAGAGCGCGTAAAAGACCTTGCTCCTGCTGCCAATCGTCTTCCAGCTTGCCACCACGCCCACCGGAGCCAGCAGACCCACCAGCACCACCAGCCACAGCGAAAGACCATCCACTCCCAGGTGATAGCTGATCCGCGGATGGCTCAGCCACAGCACATTCTCCTCGAACTGAAATCCACCGCGCCCGCCCGCAAAGTGCGCAGGCAGATGCAGCGTGCAAAGAAACGTCAGCAGCGAATCCAGCAGCGCAATCCACGCCGGAAGCTTGCCCCGCTCCGGCAACAGCAGGATCAGCGCGGCTCCCGCCAGCGGCACCAGAAGAATCAGACTCAGAATCACGTTGTCCATGTCTTTACCGCACCGCCCAGTGAATGGTGTCTGCAAATCCGTTGATGCCGAAGAGCGTTCCAGCCAGAACGAAGATCAGCAGAATCGCCGCCGCAGCCGTCAGCCACGCGGCGTAGGAGCGCAAATTGCCCGACTGCCATCGCCGCAGAAACTCTCCGCTCAGGCTCGCCACTCCGGCCAGCAGCCACGCCGATCCACGCACCAGCGTCCACTCGCCCACCCAGCCCAGCCCATAGCGCGCCAAACCCTCCAGCGGACGCACAATCCCGGCAACATAGATCTCGTCCACCCAGTATTTGCGCTCCAGCACGCGACGCGGCAGAGCAAGACTTGCATTTGCCCGATCGTTCCGCGCGCGGCCATAGATCGAGTGCGCCACGAACCACCCAGCCGCAGCCACCAGCACAGCCAGCGCGGAAAGCATCATTTCAATCTGTCCGCCATCGCCAGCCGCAGCCTGCACGCCGCCGGTCACCGGCGCCAGAAACGCGCCAAAGCGCTCCATCCCGATCCATCCGCCGCAGACCGAAAGCGCAGCCAGAACCACCAGCGGCGTCAGCATGATCCACGGGCTTTCGTGCGCGTGCCCGGCATGCGCGCTGCCATGACCATTGGCAGGACTGTCGGCAGGACCGTCCGCGCGCGATTCACCCAGAAACGTCAGATACCACAACCGGAACATATAGAAGCTGGTCAGCAGCGCCGTCGTCAGCCCCACCGTCCACAACGCTTTGCCGGAGACGCCATGCTGAAAGGCCGCAGCCAGGATCGCGTCCTTGGAGAAAAATCCGGCAAAGGGAAAGAATCCCGCAATCGCCAGCACCGCCGCCGTCATCGTCCAGAACGTCACCGGCATCTGCTTCCGCAGCCCGCCCATCCTGCGCAAATCCTGCTCCCCGCCCAGTCCGTGAATCACCGAACCCGCCGCCAGGAACAGCAGCGCCTTGAAGAACGCATGCGTCATCAGATGAAAGACTGCCGCCGAATACGCTCCTACGCCGCAGCCCAGAAACATATAGCCAAGCTGCGAGATCGTCGAGTACGCCAGCACGCGCTTGATGTCCGTCTGCACCATCGCCACCGTCGCCGCAAAAAACGCCGTCGCCGTTCCAAGGATCGCCACCACCAGCAGCGCCGTCGGAGACAGATCAAAGAGCGCATGCGCCCGCGCAATCATATAAACGCCCGCCGTCACCATCGTCGCCGCGTGAATCAGCGCCGAGACCGGCGTCGGACCCTCCATCGCATCCGGCAGCCAGATGTACAGCGGAATCTGCGCGCTCTTGCCCGTCGCGCCCAGCAGCAGGCACAGGCAGATCAGCGTGACCACGCCACCTGAGATCGCCGCATGGCCGGCAAGCTGCGCCGCAACCTCGGAAAAATTCAGCGTCCCAAAGCTCCCCAGCAGCAGAAACATCGCAATCAGAAATCCAAAATCGCCGATGCGATTGACCACAAACGCCTTCTTGCCCGCGTCTCCCGCCGATCTGCGATCGATATAGAAGCCGATCAGCAGATACGAAGCCAGTCCCACGCCTTCCCAGCCCACAAACATCAGCAGGAAATTCGACGCCAGCACCAGAACCGTCATGAAGAACAGAAACAGGTTGAGATACGCAAAGTACCGCCAATAGCCCTGTTCATGCTCCATATACCCGACCGAGTACAGATGAATCAGGAAGCCGACTCCGGTAATCACCAGCAGCATCACCAGCGTCAACTGGTCCAGCGCCAGTCCAAAGCCGATGTGCACGGCTCCGAAGACGATCCACTCCGGCGCGCCATGCTCGATCACCGGCAGCGCCAGACCGGAGTACACCATCCACGCCGCGCGCGCCACCAACGCAAACGATGCCAGCGGAAACGCCAGCGCAATCGTCGAGACCAGCGCCTTCGGCAGCTTGCTGCCCAGCACACCGTTCAACAGAAAGCCCACAAACGGAAGCAGCGGAATCAAAGGGAGAAACAACATAGGCTCGTTCATAGCTTCATCAGGTCAATCTGATCGACGGTGAGTGTGCCGCGCGCACGGAAGATCGAGATAAGAATCGCCAGGCCGACAGCAGCCTCTGCCGCCGCCACCATCATCACAAAGAAGACAAAAATCTGTCCCTTCACCGCATGCCATTCATGGGCAAAGGTCACAAAGCTCAGGTTCACGGCGTTCAACATCAGCTCAATCGACATGAAGATCGAAATCAGGCTGCGCTTGATCAGAAATCCCACCACGCCCAGTGTGAACAATGCCGCGCTCAGGATCAGATACCACTCTGCGGGAACTGCTGTGTTCATGCCTCTCCGTTATCCTTTCTGGCCAATGCCACAGCCCCCAGAATCGCAATCAGAATCAGCACCGAGGTCAGTTCAAACGGCAGCAGCAGGTCACGAAACAAGACCTTGCTCAACTCCTGAATCGTCGTCACGCCATCGCTCAGCGAGATCATTCCATAGTGCCGTCCCGCCCGCAGAATCGTCGCCGCCAGCACCGCCAGCAGCACCACAACCGCCGGCAAGCCAATCGTCTTCGCCGTCTTGCTGCCCCAGGTCTTTTCTTCGCGGCCTTCATTCAACAGCATCACCACAAAGGTGAACAGAACCATAATCGCTCCCGCGTAGACGATAATCTGCGCCATCGCCAGGAACTCCGCGCCCAGCAGCAGATACAGCACCGCCAGCGACGCCATCACCACAATCAGGGACAGTGCGCTGTTGATCGGATGCTTCTGCAGCAGCAGGTTCACAGCCCCTGCCAGCGCAAACAACGCGAAGATGAGAAACAGTACCAGATGCATCTGTAATCCAGTTTCCTCGTGCCCAGGTTTGTTTCCGTTTGCCTGTGTGCACGACGCACAAGCCTGAAGTGATCCCGCATGAGAAGCCCTGCGCGCGCCGCAGATTCTTCCCGATTGTAAATTACAGCAACGCCAGCACCAGGCTGGTTCCCACAATGTTCAACATCGCCACCGGAAGCAGAAACTTCCAGCCAAATCCCATCAGTTGGTCATAGCGGAAGCGCGGCAGCGTTCCGCGCACCCAAATGTAAAGAAAGAGAAAACAGAAGACCTTGGCCACAAACCAGAACAGCGGCGCCA